>NZ_PNDT01000049.1:0-115056 GCF_005886375.1 Pseudoalteromonas sp. S1727 | reverse complement strand
AATCTACCCAATACCCCACCTCCCAATAACACAACAAAAACTCGAAACTCGAAACTCGAAACTCGAAACTCGAAACTCGAAACTCGAAACTCGAAACTCGAAACTCGAAACTCGAAACGAAAATACTATCCACAGTCCTCAGGGTTAATTTTAACTATTAGATAAAAACACTGTGAGCTTATCACCTACTTTTAAACGGTCGCCTGAAAGGCTGTTCCATTGTTTTAGTTTAGTGATGCTGACTTTGTAATGATTGGCTATTTTCCATAAGCTTTCGCCTGATTTCACTTTGTGCTCAATTTGTGTATCGGCTAACTGCGGTAGCACCAACTTTTGCCCAATACGTATGGTACTACTTTTTAAATTGTTGAATGCTTTTAGTTGGTTCACGCTCACTTTGTAGCGCTTAGCTATCACACTTAAGCTATCACCACGTTTAACGGTGTACTGTTGCCATTGGCTGTAATCGTTGCTTTTTTGGTTTGCGATCATGGTCTCAAATTGTATTTTCTCACTGGCAGGAACGACGAGGTGCGGCGCATCAATAATTGCTGGGAAGCGAATAACCCCGTAGTTTAAAGGCTCTAACAGTTGCCATTGACTTTTATTATCTAAAATGACTGAACCAGAAATGGTCACTGTGGCGATTGCATCTTTATTTGCTATGGCAGGGAACGTCATCTTTTGACTTTTTAATAACTGCGCCGCAGCAAGTAACTTTGGTACATATTGACTGGTTTGTTTCGGTAGTTTTAAGCTAAAAAAATCTGTTGGTTTACCTTGTTTTTTATTGTTACTGATTGCTCTAAGTACACGTCCTTCACCTAAATTATAGGCTGCAATAGCATGATACCAATCACCATCAAAGCGTTTATATAAGTACTCCATAAAATCAAGCGCTGCACGAGTGCTGTCGATCACATCTTGGCGACCATCGTACCAAGGGCTAATTTTTACCTTAAAATATTTAGCTATAGAAGGGGTTAGTTGCCAAAGCCCAGATGCATGTTTGTGCGAATAGGCACTGGCATCAAAGTCACTTTCAATCAGTGGCATTAGTGCTAATTCTATCGGTAGATCCCGCTTTTCAACTTCAGTGACTATGTAGTAAAGGTAAGGCTCAGCACGGCGACTTATTTCATCCATGTAATTTGGGTGGGATAAATACCAAGCAATGCGCTGCTGCACTTCTGGGTGACTAGAATTGGCAAATGTTAGCTGGGCTCGGATACGTTGCCAAACATCATCAAGCTCCTGAGGGCTCAAGGGGGCTATTTGTGCAAGATCTTCGTTTTGTTCACTAAAGATCGTTTTAGGGTTTGCCTTAACTTTCACTTCAGGTTTAGGTTGTGAGGCTGGCTCTTCTTGTGTAGTTTCACAACCGGTTAAAATAATAACTAAAGGCAGAATGCGGATAAATTGACTTGAAAACACGTACTACACTACTCCAAAAATATGAATGTGGCTAACCTAAAGCAGACTAGCTTAACATAGAGTGATTTATACCCAAACGGCAGATGAATTAATCTGTCCCTTAAATTGCTCTTTGTAGCGACGGGATAGGTTAAGTACTTTTCCTGTTATTAACTTTACTTCGCTATCGCCACTGGATAAAGGCGTTATTGATTCAATCGCATCGAGTCTAATAGCATGAGAGCGATGAATCCGGCAAAAGCCTTGTGGCTCTAACCGAGATATAAGATGGGTCATGGTTGCACGTAGCGGGTAAATCCGAGTGCCAATATGCAGGTTTACGTAATTGCCGCTAGACTCAAGCCAGTCAATTTGATCAGTACAGATAATAAATTCTTTACCTAGTTTTTTAACGAGTAATCGGTCGAAATTCAAGTCCTGCGGTGCGTCCTCTGCATGTGTGATTGGTGTGGCTTGACCGGTTAATTGGCCAACAACATATTGATACGTTTTAATAACCACGATTAAAAACAAAAACCCCCATAGGTCTTTACGGTATTCATAGAGTAGCTCAAACCACACTAACCCAAAGTCATACTGCATGCCTTGTACGTTATAAATGATCTTGCGAATAGCGACCATGATCCCTACATGTAGTAATGAAAAAATAACACTCGCAATGAAATAAATGAATAATGAACGTGTTATTTTTTGCCAATTAAGGGGTTGGGCTTGTAATAACCAAACTAAAGCAGGAAACAACAACAAGGTGCCAATAGCGCTGGAATATTCCCATACAAACGGCTCCCAGATCATAAATGGGAGTTCGCCATCGCGCTGAGCTTCCATAATGTTTGAGCTGGCATTAATCGTGTTGTTGATAAAAATATAACTAGATAAAAAAAATGCCGCATACCAAGTTTGGTAGCGTTGAAAGTGCGTTAAGGAGATCATTATTATTGTTACTCTTTAAAAGCCTTATTATCAGATTACCAACATAGTGAACAATCACCAAACTTATCATCCCTGTTATCCACCGTTTATCCCTACTGACTGTTTTCTCAGCCTTTTTTTATTGTAATACGCAGTGTGTTGTTCATAGTTGCTATTAATTAGTCGCAAGTTAAATCTAATATGAAACTTAAAATAGTCATTAAAAACACAGCCCGTATGCTATTACAGCCATGGCTACATGTGTTTAATAAAACCGTTGAATTGCCACTGCGTCGCTATGATTTAGATTGGCTGCGAGTACTTGCCTTTGGTCTACTAATTTTTTATCACACCGGCATGTTATACAGTGAAAACTGGGGTTTTCATTTTAAAAGCCAGTATTTATCCAGCAGCATTGAAAATATTATGCTCTTACTGTCGCCATGGCGGATGGGACTAATTTGGTTTATTTCAGGTGTGGCGCTGCGCTTTATTGTTGCGCGTTTTAACCTAGGTATGTTTTTAACTACGCGCAGTGTAAAAATATTACTGCCTTTATTGTTTGGCATTTGGTTTATTGTGCCTATCCAGCTTTATGCGCAAATGAGCCAAGAGGTTGGTTTAGCTATGAGCTTTTGGCAGTTTTACAGCCAGTTTTTTGATTTAACCAATCCGTTATTTGAGCACTATCAAGCAGGTATTTGGCCGCATGTTGATGTAAACCACCTGTGGTATTTACGTTCCTTATGGCAATTTACTTTATTGCTGGTGTTAGTGCTGCCGTTGCTTCATCATGCTACAGTGCAAGCAACAATCACGCGTTTGTGTAATCGATCGTTACTGATGATTTTCATCACCTTGTTACTGCCGCTGTGTATTTTAAAGTTGAGCTGGCCAAGTGATACATTCAGATACCCCATGGGCGCGCTGTTTTTATTATACGGTTACTTGCTTGCGTGGCAGCCTGCATTTTACAGCCAGCTACTTCGCCATTGGCGAGTGTTACTCGGTGCATTTATTGTTGGTTATTTGCTTGTGGTAGTGGGTTATCACATGATTTGGCAAAACCCTGCTGCTAGCCAATGGCAAATTACCAGCATGGACATGCTGTATACAACGCAAAGATTAGTGGGCGTGTTGTTAATGCTGGCATTAGCAAAACGCTTTTTGAATCACGATCACCCTAAACTGGCTTTATTAAACTCAGCTGTATTTTCGTTTTACTTATTACATCAAAGTGTAATTATTGGTCTTGCGTTTTATTTATCGAAGCTGCAATTAGGTGGTTTTGTGGAGCCATTACTTATACTGAGCCTCACTTTCATTATTTGTTGGCTAGTATTTATTGTTGCGCGCCGAGTCGATCTATTAAGCCCATTGTTAGGGGTTAAAGTCACAGGTAAATATAAAGCATGGCAAATTAAAGTGGGCTTTGGTTGCGGACTTATATTGATAAGCCCGCTGATCTTTAGGTTGATTTAATTACCTGTATTTCAACCTTATTGTCGCCGTAAACGACGACCTACGAGATATGCTGTGCAATTTTGTAGGTCGTGTTTTAGCGCGAAAGTGCCAATGCTAATGAGTCATCATCTTAAATGGTGCCTACACTCAACCAAACACACATCTAAAGCATGCGCCTTGTGGCTTTTGCACATAAATTAAATCACCTCCGTGGTTGAGCATAATTTGCCTAGATAGGCTTAAACCGATGCCGGAGCCTTGTTGCTTGGTGGTAAAAAATGGCACGAAGATCATATCAACCACATGTTCGCTGATGCCTGGGCCGTTGTCGCTGATTTCTATATAAAGTTGTTGGCTGGTGTTTTGTGCCAAGCTAATTTCAATCCTTGCTTGAACTGCATTCTCAGCGCTGTATTTTTGGCTACTCTTTAGTACTTCAAGTGCATTTTTTATTAAGTTTACTAATACCTGCTCTATTTGGCTGCTATCAAGCATTACTAGCTGGTGATTTTTAATCGACAGTTCAATATGGGTGTGTTGATCGTGTGCTTGTTGCTGATGTAAAGCGACTATGCGCGATAGCATATCAGCTAAATTTGCGGGCGCTAAGTTGGGCTTAGGTAAGCTACTCACTTGGCGAAAACGAGCAATAAAATCACCTAAATGTGCCGTTCTTGATGCTAACGTGCTTAGTGCAAGCTGTAAGTCTTGTTTATCTTCAAGCTCATCAAAACATAACTCTTGTGGTAGTAAATTGCTACAGGTATCAGCTAACGATGAAAGTGGCGTAATAGAGTTGGCAATTTCGTGAGTGAGCACTTTAGTTAAGCGTTTATACGCTTGTTGTTCTTTGAGCTGTAATTGGTCGTGAATTGACTGTAAGCTCACTACACGGCGAACTTTACCTTGTATTTCAGCGATACTAAGTTGAATTGATAGGGTGTCGTGCTGCTCGCCATTTTGCCAGTAGGTAGTGCTGCGGATACTATGTTCGGCGTTTAAAATTAACTCTCCCACAGCGCCTAACTCATGTAAGTGTTGAAAACTCTTCCCCAGTAATTTACTAACGGCTGGGTTTGATTCGATTACCTTACCATTGTCATCACATACCAATACGGCTAAATCAACATGGATGAGTAAAGCTTGTAAAAACTGCGCTTGTTGCTCGGCATTAAACCGTGCTGTTTGCATTTGTGTTTTTACTTGCTCAAATTGCTTAAGCATAGGGTGGTGTTGGCCAAGTCCCAAAGTGCTGTCGCCATTGGCAAGGGCACGAATGACCATTTCAGCTTGTTTTTGTTGGCGCTTAAACAGCGTAAAAATATGCGCTATTAACGCCATGGCGACTAAAATTATTAACAATGTCGTCGCTGAAAAGCCATGTGTTTGTAATACATAGCTAAGCAACGCACTTGCACTTATAAGTGCGATAATATTAAACGAAAGCAATAAATTAGCACGCATGATTACAACCCATATTTTTCAAGGCGGCGGTACATAGCACCGCGGGTTAAACCGAGCGCTTTGGCGGCATGACTAACATTACCTTGATGGTGCTTAAGTGCTGCGCGAACTGTGCGTTGTTCAAGTATCTCTAAATCGAAAGTATCGTACTGCACCTCACTGTTTAATCGCCCAGAGCTTTGCTCTATATTGTTGGCGTTAAGTACTGCTATGTTGCCAACCACTGAGTTTATATCTAGAGTATCCCCTTCAGTTAAAATAACCGCTCGCTCTATTGCGTGGGCTAGCTCTCGGACATTGCCTGGCCATGAATACTGGCAAAGTGCGTTCATATCATGATCGCTAATGGTTAAGTCACGCTTATATTTTTGCGCAAAGTGGTTTAGGTAGTAATCAGCCAATAATGGAATATCATCACTTCGCTCACGTAATGCCGGTAGGCGAATTTCAACGGTGTTTATTCGGTATAACAAATCTTGGCGAAAACGCCCTTCAATAACTGCTTGTTCAAGGTTATCGTTAGTGGCACAAATTAGGCGGATATCAATATCAACTGCTTTACTGCCGCCAACAGGCGTAATTTGCCTATTTTGTAGTGCAGCCAGTAATTTAGCTTGATGCTCTAGGGGTAAATTACCCAGCTCATCTAAAAATAAGCTGCCACCTTGGGCAAGTTCAAATTTACCAATTCGATCGCTTTTTGCATCGGTAAACGCGCCTTTTTTATGGCCGAATAGCTCGCTTTCAAATAAATTCTGCGCCACTGCGCCCATGTCTAAACTCATAAAGGTTTGGCTGTGCCGCTTGCTTGCTTGATGAATGGCGTGCGCGGTGAGCTCTTTACCTGTGCCGCTTTCACCGGTTATTAGTATATTGGCATCAGTTTGTGCGGCTTTTTCTATAGTGCTAAATACCTGTTGCATAGCCGCACTTTGGCCCAAAAACTCGAAGCTTGGTGTGTTTAAAGCTTGGTTTAACTCTTGCTTTTGCCGCGTTAATTGACCGACTTGCTGCTTGTCTTTGGCGTGTGAAAATGCGGCGGCGACTGCGCCAAGTAATTGCTCGTTTTGCCAAGGCTTGGCAATAAAGTCAGAGGCCCCCGCTTTAATTGCATCGACTGCCAGTTGAATATCGCCGTAGGCAGTCATTAACAAAACAACGATATTAGCGTCTTGCTCGATGATTTTTTTTAGCCAATAAAAGCCTTCTTTGCCACTGATTGAGTCTTGAGTAAAGTTCATATCAAGCAATACTACATCAATTGGTTGATCAGCTTTGCGTTGCTCGTCAATGATGCCTGCAATCTCAAATGGGGTGTCAGTGGTTTTAACACTTTGATAGTGCTGTTTGAGCAATAACCGTGCAGCAATGAGGATATCCGGGTTGTCATCAACAATTAAAAGTGAGCCTGTGTGTTTCATGATTATTATTTTTATAGGGTTTTATTTAGCCTAAAACAAAAAAGGAACAGTGTCCATAAATGGACGTTCATAAAATAACAAAGTGTTCTATTAGCGGACACTATGAATATGTGAATAATTAAATGTAACTTTAACTAATTGAATTTATTAGTTAAACAAAGTTGGCACAGTGATTGTAATAACTATCGGTAATTAGTTATTAAACCTGTATCAAGGTAGCCAACATGGACAAAAAAATAGAACGCTCATTTACTCAAAAGTATTTTAAAAAATTCACCTTTGCAGCGCTGGCTTTAGGTGTTGCTGCCGCTGCATACGGTTTTACGCAAAGCAGTGATACAGGTCGTAGCCAGAATATTGATCGTAGCAGCCTTACGGTTAGCACGGTTAAACAAGGTGCCTTTAAAGATGCACTGAGCCTACGGGGTCAAGTGGTACCAAAAACCAGCATTTATCTCGATACTATTGCTGGTGGTCAAGTAGAAGAGCGCTTAGTTGAACAGGGCGAGTATGTAGAAAAAGGCCAACCGCTAGTGCGCTTAAGCAATACTAACCTGCAACTAGATGTAATGAGTCGCGAAGCGCAGGTAACTGAACAGCTTAATTTTTTACGCAACACGCAAATGACCATGGAAACCAGCCGTTTAAATTTACGTCGTGACTTATTAGAAATCGAGCTAAAAATAACTCATTTAACACGTCGTTTAAAACAAACAAAGCCCTTGGTTAAAAGTGGCGTATTGGCGCAAGACCAACTTGCAGAGCTAGAAGAAGATTTAAATTATTACCAAGCGCGTAAAGAGCTCACCCTTGAGCGCCAAAAACAGGAAAACTCAATTCGTGAGGTGCAAGTGGCACAGCTTTCAGACAGCGCTAAAATGCTGGAAAAAAACCTGCAGTTTGCGCGCAGAAATCTCGACAACTTATTAATCAAAGCACCCGTTTCAGGTTACCTAAGCGAGCTTGATGTGGAAATTGGTGAATCTAAAAACAGTGGCGCGCGGTTAGGCCAAATAGATATTCCTAATGAATATAAATTAGTGGTGCGCCTTGATGAATTTTATTTAAACCAAGTGCAGCGTGACATGACCGTGATGATTGAACTTGAAAGCGGCACGGTGAATGCCAAAGTGAGCAAAATTGATAGCCGCGTACAGCAGTCACAATTTCAAATTGAAGTGGATTTACCCAGTAACACCAAAAGCATTAAGCGCGGCCAAAGTATTGATATTGAGTTAATGCTGGGAGGCGATAAAAACAATGCCTTACTGCTTAAACGTGGCGCCTTTTTTACCAATTCTGGCGGTAACTGGGTTTATGTAATTGACCCTAATGGTGACAAAGCACTGCGTCGTGATATTCGCTTAGGCAAGAAGAATCAACACTATTTTGAAGTGCTTGAAGGGCTAAACGCGGGAGATCGAGTAATTACCTCAAGCTACAGCAATTTTGATAAAGCACAGCAACTACAATTTTAAGGATAATAACAATGATTAAATTAACTAATTTAAGCCGCGTATTTCGTACTCAAGATGTTGAAACTACAGCGCTCAGTAATATCAATCTAACTGTAAATGAAGGTGATTTTCTAGCGATTATGGGGCCGTCTGGCTGCGGCAAATCAACACTACTTTCTATTTTGGGTATGTTGGACTCACCAAGCTCTGGCAGTTTTGATTTTGCGGGAACTGACATTGCAGGGTACAGCGAAAAGCAATTGTCGGAGCTTCGCAAAGCCTCTATTGGTTTTGTATTTCAAAGCTTTAATTTAATTGACGAGCTAACCGTTTATGAAAACGTAGAGCTGCCATTACAGTATCAAAAAATATCAAAAAGTGAGCGTAAGCAACGCGTTGAAGCGATTTTAAAAAGAGTAGGTATTGATCATCGCGGTGAGCATTTACCTCAGCAGTTATCAGGTGGTCAACAGCAGCGGGTAGCCGTTGCGCGTGCATTAGTGATTAACCCTAAACTTATTTTAGCCGATGAGCCAACTGGTAACCTCGACTCTAAAAACGGTGATGAAGTGATGGCCATGCTACGCGAATTGAATAAAGAAGGCACCACGGTAATTATGGTGACTCACTCAGAAAAAGAAGGTGCCTATGCTGACCGCCTAGTACGCCTACTAGATGGCCAAGTGATGCTTGATAAGGCGAATGTTGTACAGCAAAGTGCTGTTGAGGTTGCTTAACATGTTTATTAATTATTTAGTAACCGCCTTACGGGCATTCAAACAGCAAAAACAGCACTTTTTACTCAATATAATTGGCTTGAGTGTTGGCTTAGCTGCGGCAATTTTAGTGGCTATGTTTGCCTTTAATGAAGCCTCGTATGACGAGCAACAACCTCATGCGGATCGTGTGTATCGTATCTATCAATATTTTCCGTCACTGGGTATGGGAGCACCAGTGGTCAATAAAGATGTGATCGCGTCTTTTAAAGACATGACTGAAATTGAAGACATTATGTCACTTGAAATGGTCCCGCCTGGCTCTGAATTTGTGCGTGATGGCGTTGGCTTTAAATTAGAAAATGTACTCGCGGCGAGTAGTAATGTGGCTGATTTCATCAATATCGATATTGTAGCTGGGGAACTGGCAACAGTACTTGCAACGCCAAATATGATTGCACTCAATGAGCAGTATGCAATACGGATTTTTGGTAGCACAGCGATTATTGGTGAAACTTTAATTCAGGGCAAGAAGCGTTGGCAAGTTGGTGCGGTATTTGCTGATCTGCCAGATAATACTCACTTTTTCTTTCAAGCGTTAATTAAAGAGACTCCTGCAAATAATTACTATCAGAACAATAATGGTTATTCTTACATTCGTGTTGCGCCAGGTACTAAGGTAAATAAATTGGCTAGCACTCTTGAGCAGCGTTATACAGAGGTTGCTTATAATGACTCAGAATATGATTCCACACAATTGGCTCTGCACCCATTAACATCTTTACATTTAACGGCAAGCTCTAGTTATGAAATGAAAATGAATGGTTCACTTTCAACGCTGCGTATTTGTATTGGTTTAAGTATTTTGTTGGTGCTGCTAGCGGCTTTTAATTTTATCAATATGAGTATTGCGCAATCTGCAAAGCGCGCAAAAGAAGTGGGGGTGCGTAAGGCGCTTGGTGCGAGCAAATCACAAATTGTTAGCCAGTTTTTAGTTGAATCACTGCTTATTACCATTATTGCAGCACTGATAGCGTGCATGCTGGTTGAGTTACTTACACCGACTTTTAATCAATTAGTTGACCGTCAGCTAGCGCTTAATTACAGCTCAGCTTTAGGGGCAGCAATAGCCTTTGTTGTCTTGTTGGTAGGTTTACTAGCTGGGATTTATCCAGCGATGTTTATGTCGGCTTTTAGTGCTAAGCGGGTGCTCAGTGGCGATATGCAACGGGGACGAACAGCCATTGTCGTTAGAAAAAGCTTATTGGTTTTACAGGCTGCATTATCGGTTGGGTTGATTATTTCGGCACTGCTATTGCAACAGCAACTAGCGCATTTACAGTCGCTGCCAATTGGATTTGCTAAGGAAGGTAAGTTGATTGTCAGTGATATCGATGCGGGAGATATATTCTACAACCAAAACAATGTGCTGTTAGATCGCATTAACGCTATTAATGGTGTGAAGCAAGCTAGTGTTATAGACATTTCTTTAACGGGTAACTATAACTCATACCGTATGTTTACTGCAGATAATGGTCAGTTTAGTAATCAAACATTACCATTTGTTGGCGCCGGTACAAATATAGTAAGTGCATTGGATTTATCACTAATTGCAGGGCGTGATTTTAGTAAAAAAATGGCAGCTGATTGGTTTAATAAAGTCAGTGATACTCAAGCTACTGCGTCTGCAATATTGACTGAATCTTTAGCTAAGCAGGCGGGTTATGCTACACCCGAAGATGCGATAGGTAGTGTTTGGCACACAGACACGGGCTTTGGTCAGCAACTAACAGTCAACGTTGTTGGTGTGGTTAAAGATATTAAAGTGGGCAGTGTCAAAGATGCGCAACCAGCGACTATTTTTATTTGTGGCTATACCAGCAGCTGGATGGGAAGAATTGTTATTAATTTAGATTTAGCACAGCTCCCCCATGTTAAAACGCAACTTGCTACTATTTTGGCCGAAACGCTTGATATTTATGACCCAAAAATAGAAATGATGGCGGACAACTACCGTGCACTTTATCGTAATGATGAACGTGCAACTGAGTTTGTCACTTTATTCTCCGGCTTAGCTGTATTTTTAGCGTGTGTTGGCACATTTGGTTTAGCATCATTTTCGGTATTACGCCGCCAAAAAGAAGTGGCGGTACGTAAAGTGCTTGGCGCATCACGCATCAGCATTATGAACCTACTGGCAAAAGAATTTTTAATTTTAGTACTGGGAAGTGTAGCCATAGCATACCCGCTAACCTATTGGCTGGTGGGTGATTGGCTTGCCAATTTTAACGAGCGTGTTGATCAAGCGCTGTGGGTTTATTTGGTTGCTGCTTTGAGTGTTGCTGCAATCACTTGGCTGACTGTTGCAAGCCTTGCGTTTAAAGCCGCCAGTACAAGACCATCGCTGACGTTACGGTATGAGTAATTCTGCTTTATTGCTATAACATTCGTGGCGGAAATTAATTTTTATTCCGCAAATCTATTACTTTAATCAGTGAAAACATTATTAATTCACAAGGAATAAAAAGTGCTCGTAAACTATTTTAAAACGGCGATTGGTGCCGCTAAACGTCAACCGTTAATCTACAGTCTCAATCTATTTAGTTTAAGTGTGGGTTTAGTCGCTGTTTTTTTTATGGCGTTATACATTAATTATGAGTTTAGTTATGACCAGCAATGGCAAGATAGCGAGCATGTTTATCGAGTTGAACTACATAATAACCAACAAGGTACTCACTCAGCCTTTGTTAACGCATTGCTGGCTAAAAGCTTTGAGAGTATTAGTAATATTGAATCGGTACAAAAGTTAGCGCCAATGGATTATTGGTTTTGGTTTGAGCAGCAGGTCTCTATTAATAATAAGTCGTTTAAATTAACTAAAACGATAGCCGCAACACAGAATATTACCGATATATTTTCATTCACTATGCTTCACGGAGAATTATCTACAGCATTAAGAAAGCCAAACAGTATTGTTTTATCAAAATCGGAAGCTATCCGTTTATTTGGTGAAAGTAATGTTGTGGGTAAGCGCTTACAACGTGATGCGGATACTTTAATAGTAACTGCTGTTTTTGCCGATTTAGCGCAGAATACGCATCTCGATTTTCGCTCTATAGTGCCGCTATCTGAACGATACCTTGGTTATATTCGAGAATATCATGACGATAGTTTTGTGTATGTAAAGCTCAATGCAAGTGCACAAATTAACGTCATAGAGCAGTCGTTATCGCAGCTTATGAATCAGCGTAAATTAGCAAAAGAGCCTCAGCTAACCGTTAAGCTTAATCATATTAGTAATATACATTTGCAAGGTGCAGGAACCGAAGAAATGAAAGCAGGTGGCGCGATAGAGTCGGTATTGATTTGTATTGCGGTGTGCGTGGTGTTGTTATTAGTTTTAGCTATTAATTTTATTAATATGAGTGCTGCAGCACTAAGTAAGCGCGGTCGAGAAATAGGGATTAAAAAGGCGCTTGGTGTTACTTGGGGGCAATTGTTTGGTCAATTTTCGGTAGAGTCATTTTTGTTGGTAGCTTTCACTATATTATTGAGTGTAGGCGTATGTGAGCAATTGCTTCCTTGGTTTAGTGATCTTGTTGGACGTCCTTTGAGTATCAGTCAGGCTTGGTGGCAAATCGCTATCATCGCATTTTTTACTTTGTTTTTTGGGATGTTGCTCACAGCCTATTCGGTATTTATTGTTGCGAAAAAGCCAATAACCTACTTATTAAGCGGCAGTATGAGCAGTGGTAGAAAAGCATCAAAATTCAAATCAACCTTGATCATATTGCAAACAAGCTGCGCGATTGTACTTATTATTGGTGCAGTTAACCTTAATAAGCAGCTTGATTTTTTACAAAATCTACCTGTTGGTTATGATAGTCAAAATCGCTTGTATATTCCTAATATAGATAGATCCGCCTTTGAGCCACAGAGTTCATTACTCGCTAGAATAAATACGTTACCTGATGTTGATAGTGCCACTTTTGTTGATAGTGATTTAACGAAAGAAATGCCTATTTCTATGCCTATTAGTTGGGTTAATAAGCGAAATAATGAAGCATCAGTGCATTTTTCTGGTGTGGGTTATCAAGCTGCACAAGTATTAGGTTTATCGCTAATAGCGGGGCGTGACTTTTCTGCTGAATTTGGTGGCGATTGGTATCATAAAGTTACCAAGGTTGAGGCTGATAAAAGTTACGCCGCCAGTGTTATTGTTACCCGTAGTTTAGTGGCTCAAATGGGAATAGAAAGCGCTGAGTTGGCTATTGGTCATTCTTTCACGAGTGTTGATTCAGGTAGATTAAACACTTTTACTATTATTGGCGTGGTGAATAACGTAAAAATAGGAAATGTTCGACAAAGCACTAAGCCTTTATTTTTTGCGTGTGGTTTGTCATGGATGGGCAAGGTTGCTATTCAAACACGGTTAAAACCAGCAGCCAGTTATGCTGTTAAAGCCGAAATAAATCAGTTAATAACCAAAAAATTAGCTATGGCCGAGCTATCAATTGAAAATTTGGCTGATAATTACGGCGCTATTTATCAGCAAGAGCAGTTTTTAGGGCGAGTTATTAACCTATTTACAGGGCTATCGATATTACTAAGTTGTATAGGCGTTTTTGCATTAGCGGCTTATGGCGTAAGGTCACGGCAAAAAGAAACCTCAATACGAAAAGTATTAGGGGCTTCGCGCTTAGGTTTAATTAATTTATTCGCACGTGAATATTTATATTTAGTGTTAGTTAGTACTGTTGTAGCCTTACCGATAGCTTACCTCTTTGTTACCGATTGGCTTGCCAATTTTAACGAGCGTGTTGATCAGTCGCTGTGGGTTTATTTAATAGCAGCCCTTAGTGTTGCTGCGATTACTTGGCTCACGGTTGCAAGCCTCGCGTTTAAAGCCGCCAGTACAAGGCCGTCGCTTATCTTACGTGATGAATAGATAAGTCATTATATAAAATTAGTTACAATCTTCTAACTAAGGCCTTTCGTTTACCGAGAGGCCTTTTATATTATAGTCGCCATGAATGACGGACCTACCGTAGGACGTGCTTTAGCGCGTAAATAGGCTATATTTTATTTCTGCTTTAGGAAAAGGAATTTATCAAATGAGCTGGAGTAACTTAAAGAAAGGGCGTGTATCAATTCAATCAGGCGAATACTTCATTACATTTACATGCCACCGCAGAGAAGGGATATTTAGTAATTTCGATCATGCTAATATCTTTTGTAGATGCATTGCGAGTAATGAGCTCAAGTATCAATGCCGTTGGTTAACTTGGGTTTTAATGCCTGATCATTTCCATGGTTTGTTGCAGCTTAAAAACAGTGAATTAGGGGTTGTAGTGGGTCACTTGAAAGGCGCATCAGCTCGGGAAGTTAATAAAGTACGAGATTTAAATCAGCCTGTATGGCAAAGAGCGTATTATGATCATGCGCTGCGAGAAGAAGAAAATAGAGTTGAAATAGCAAGGTACATTGCTGCAAATCCTTTGAGGCGCAAGTTGATCACTAGAATTGGTGATTATCCGTATTGGAATTCAGTTTATTTGTAAATTTAATATCGCAGGGAGTTGTCGCCGTAAACGACGACCTACAGGATGTGTTTGAGATTATGTAGGACGTGCTTTAGCGCGTAAAGTGTAACTTGGGTTTTTTGTGTTCTTGTCGCCATGAATGACGACCTACAAAATATACGATCAAACCTCTTTAATTTTCACTGCGGGATTACCAGCAACTACTGTATTTTCGGCAACATTTTTGGTGACGATAGAGCCTGCGCCCACGACAGCATTATCACCAATGGCAACCCCCGCTAACACTATAACCCCCGCGCCAATCCACACGTTATTGCCTATAGTTATTGGCGCTGCAAAGTTTTCTTTTTGTAGCCTTTGCTTAGGCTCAATTGCATGAGAAACGGCCAATAGCTGAACGTTTGGGCCAATTAAACAATCGTCGCCAATGCTTATTGCACCCTCATTAATTGGTGCATCTAACACAGTGCAGTTAATGTTTATAAACGTACGATCACCAACTTGCACTTGTGAGCCATAGTCGAAGTGGAAGCCAGCTTCAATGATCACTCCTTCACCACATATTGCAAACAAACTCTTAATACGTTTTAAGTTGCCTTTACTCGGGCTTTTTGAAAATAACCGGCAAGTCTCATGAGCTGTTTTACGCAGCTCTAAATATGATTTATCAAGGTTGTTGAATTTAGTATTCATTATTACCCTTAATTATTTTTCGTCAGGCAAGCCAATATGGGCGTGGCCATTTTTATAATCAATAGTTATCAAAAAATGCTTTAGTACATCATAACCTATCAAGCCTTGAACCTTACGTCCTTTAATACGTGACCCTGTCGCTTCGTATTGGCTTTCTAGATACGCTTTTTGTCCTTCAGCAGGTATACTGACTAAAACATTTTCAAGCTCAAAAGGGCCAAACTTTAAAGTCGGTATTCGAAAACTTTCTGTTGTTGCTATTGAGTTTGCTCCCATGCTAATGCCTGATGTGATATCTAAATTATCCAACCAACCCATTTGCCGAGCTACTTTACGCTCAATGACTAGACCGCCGTTATTCCCAGTATCAAGTAGCAACCAGACAGATTGACCATCTTGCAAGCCAACTTCGACTATGGGCATGCCTGACCCTTTCTGCGTTTGCATTTTAATATTTTCAAGGTCGCGTAACTTAATAGAATCATGGGTTATTAAACGCATTTTTTGGTTTGGGTAATCAAGCTGCATTACAAACTGATTAAAAAAGCCTGCGCCAAATAGTAGTGAGGTAGTGTGAAATCCCAAATTAACTTCGGTTAAATTATCAAGTTCAGTATTAATGCCAAAAAAGCTAGTTGGTACGTTATTGTAGGATTTCTTATCTTCAATACCATAAATCCCCTTAACCCTGACTTTTTTACCTTTATCAAAACTTAATTGGTGTTTATTGATAAAGCGCGGGTTAATAGCATTGAGTTGCGCACCTGTGTCTAATAGTGCGTAGCCATCTATACCTGCCACAATAACGGGTATTTTTACATGACCACTTTCGAGCGTAAAATCAATCCACTGCGTTGCGCCGGCAATACTATTTACACTGTAGAACAGCATGCTTAATAGAAGTAGCAATTTCATTTTAGTCCTTTAAATTATTGTTATTTATACTAATGAGTGTATATAAGTTACACCCTTAAATCGAGAGTAGTTTGGTAAGATCTGGGTATCAATATCAAAGAGTTTGCTTCTAGTTAGATTAAATAAGCCGGATTTTTATACATTTACTTGCCATTTACTTAGTTTCGTTTAAAATCCCCTAACTTTCGAAACGAAACTTAAATGGTTCACTTAATGACTAAACGAAACACTCAGCAACGTCGTCACCTTATTCTTACTCAAGTTAATGAGTTAGGTGAGGTAGCCGTAGATATTTTAGCTGAACAGTTTCAAACCTCTGAAGTAACCATTCGTAAAGACCTAACTGCGCTTGAAAAAAGCGGCTTACTATTGCGCCGTTATGGCGGTGCAATTGCGTTGCCACAAGAAATCGTTAGTGATGATATTGATTCAAAACGTAAAGTAGCGATTGCTAAAGCCGCTGCTGGGCTGATCAAAGATCATAACCGCATAATAATCGACAGCGGTCGCACAACGGCGGCGATGATCCCAGAGTTGGGTAATAAGCGCGGTTTAGTGGTGATGACCAATGCAATTAAGGTCGCCAACCGATTGTTAGCGCTTGAAAACGAGCCAACACTTTTGATGACTGGGGGCACTTGGGACCCGCATTCTGAGTCATTCCAAGGCCAAGTTGCAGAGAACGTTTTACGTTCGTATGACTTTGACCAGCTATTTATTGGTGCAGATGGCATTGATGTTGAAAGAGGGACTACCACTTTTAACGAGCTGGTGGGTTTAAGCCAAGTAATGGCTGAATCTGCTCGTGAGGTAATTGTGCTAGTTGAGTCTGAAAAAATAGGTCGTCGAATACCCAATTTAGAATTGCCTTGGCAGCAAGTCACCACACTCATCACAGATAGCAATTTGGCGCTTGATACCCGCCAAGCAATTGAAGCGTGTGGCGTACAGTTAATTTGCGCTGAGCTATAGATTTTATAAATTCGTGTTTATTACAGGCCGACAACACCTGTGATAGGCATTTAAATATTAAACAACACATACAAACCCAAAGTTAACGCTTTGGCATGTGCAAAAGGAGAGACTATGTGTGGAATCGTTGGGGCTGTTGCAGAACGTCCAGTAAATAAAATTTTAGTAGAGGGTCTAAAGCGCCTTGAATACCGTGGTTACGACTCAGCAGGTGTGGCACTTTTAGAAGGTAATACGCTGAATACTGTTAAAGCGGTTGGTAAAGTCGTAAACCTTGAAAACGCGCTAAATGAAGCAGGCGTTAAAGGTACTACCGGTATCGCACATACACGCTGGGCTACTCACGGCAGCGTGACTGAAGCTAACGCGCACCCGCATATTTCAAATAGCGAAATTGCTTTAGTGCATAACGGTATTATTGAAAACCACGCGAGTTTGCGTGAAGCGCTTAAAGGCGACGGCTACGAGTTTTTATCAGAAACTGACACAGAAGTAATGGTGCACTTAATCCATCAACTTCGCCAGCAACATACAACTCTATTGGCAGCAGTACAAGCAGCCGTTAAACAGTTTGAAGGCGCCTTTGGTACTGTAGTATTTGATAAAGCTAACGATAACGAAATCATTGTAGCTCGTTCAGGCAGCCCACTGGTTATAGGCTTAGGCCTTGGTGAAAACTTTATTGCCTCTGATCAGTTAGCATTATTACCAGTAACTCGTAGCTTTATTTACCTTGAAGAAGGTGATGTCGCGCGTATTACTCGTGATAGTGTAGAAATCTTTGATATAGATGGTAATGCCGTTGAGCGTGAAGTGATCGAATCAAACATCACTCAAGATGCATCAGGTAAAGGCGAATACCGTCATTACATGCTTAAAGAAATTTACGAACAGCCACTTGCTGTACGTAATACACTCGAAGGGCGTTTAAATGATGACCGCGTAGCAATTGATGCTTTTGGTGACAGTGCACAGCAGATTTTTAAAGATGTAAAACATGTACAGATCATCGCCTGTGGTACGTCTTATCACTCGGGTATGGTTGCCCGCTACTGGCTTGAGCAATTTGCAGGCGTAAGCTGTAATGTAGAAATTGCCTCTGAATTCCGCTATCGCGAGTCTTTCGTACATGAAAACAGCCTACTTGTGACAATTTCACAATCTGGTGAAACAGCCGATACTTTAGCAGCCCTGCGTTTAGCGAAAGAGCAAGGCTACATGGCCTCAATGACCATTTGTAACGTGCCTGGTTCATCATTAGTACGCGAATCTGATTTAGCCTTTATGACTAAAGCTGGCGCTGAAATTGGTGTTGCGTCGACTAAAGCATTTACCACGCAATTGGTTGGTTTGTTAATGCTTACTGCGTCTATAGCGCAAGAGAAAGGCTTAGATCAAAGCGTAATCGTTAACGCGATTAAAACCTTACCAAACAAATTAGAAGAAGCATTACTGCTTGCAAATGGTATTGAAGACTTAGCAGAAGAGTTTGCTGACAAGCACCACTCACTGTTTTTAGGCCGTGGTTCACAATACCCAATCGCAATGGAAGGCGCGCTTAAGCTGAAAGAGATTTCATACATTCACGCTGAAGCTTATGCAGCCGGTGAACTTAAGCACGGCCCATTAGCGCTTATTGACGCCGACATGCCAATTATTGTTGTAGCACCAAACAACGAATTGCTTGAAAAGCTTAAATCAAACGTAGAAGAAGTGCGCGCTCGCGGCGGCATCATCTATGTATTCGCAGATAAAGATTCACACTTTGCATCAGACGACACAATGCGTGTGATCAACGTAAACCACGTAGATGACGTGATCGCCCCTGTTGTATATACAATCCCACTGCAGTTACTTTCGTACTATGTAGCAGTGATAAAAGGCACCGACGTTGACCAGCCACGCAACCTAGCAAAATCGGTTACAGTTGAGTAAAATCAATTAGTTAGTATGTGTTTTTTAAAGTAAAAAGACCCCCAGTAATTGGATAGCCCAACTATTGGGGATTACTTCATAATGCGCTTTTTTGTTTAGCAGTGCTCATGTTCTTTAGGGGGGTTTAAATTGCTGCAGTTGTTATGGTAGCGCCTCTTCTCTATCTAAGTTTCCATCGGGTTTTAGCTCTTTTTGTTGAACTGCTGTGAGTGCACGATTGAGCCATAGCAGCCCAGATAAAGACGCAATAACACTGCCAACTACAATAGCTACCCAGACAGTCCAAATTTCTAACGCGAATACGTTAATGGTAATAAAGCTGATAACGAGAGAAATGCCGATTCTTGCAAATGTAATCCAGAAACCTGGCCATGACTTACCTATACCTTGAAAAATACTGGCTTCAATAAAGGCAACGGCAAAAAAGAGATAGCCTAATGGTACGATACGAAAATATTGCAGAGCATACTCTGTGACAAGCGGATCAGCTGTAAAAATGGCTACGATATAAGGAGCAAAGATTAACACGAGCAAGCTAAACAGCAAGGCGGAGCCTGAGCCGTATCGTACAGACATATTTAAAACTGCACGAACTCTGTCGTGATTACCTGCTCCGATATTTTGTCCAATCATCGACATTGCAGCAAAACCAAAGCCAATAGCGGGAATAAAAGCAAAAAACTCTATTCTAAAACCGATAGCAAAAGCGGCAGCCCCAGCTTCTAAAAAAGTGGCTGACACAAGAAACATTAATGCAGAAAAACCTAATGGATTAAGCACTTGATTGAGCGATGCAGGCAATCCAATATCGATGACTTTTTTTACCGACGACCAACTTAGCTGTAAATACTTTAGGTGTAGTGGCACCATCATAGTGGGTTTCATCAATAACCTTAAAGCTAGCACGATAAAAACGGCTTGAGAGATTAAGGTTGCATACGCAGCACCTGCAATCCCTAGCGCTGGGAAACCTGCAAAGCCAAAAATAAAAATGGGATCAAGCACCATATTAATTATAGTGGAAAGGGCGAAGAGTTTAGTCATGGTAAAATTATCACCCTGAGCATTGTAAGAAATCGAGATCATCATCATTAAAAATGTCAGTATCGATCCCGCAGTAATTACAGTGAAATAGGGGGTTGCTAGCGGTAATATGTCGCCAACTGCGCCAGAAATAATCAGAAACTCATTACGGAAACTAAAAATGATCAGGGTAAAAAGCAGTGCTGCAATAACGGTTAATAGAAAACCTTGACCGAGCACTCGCTCAGCGGTGGCTATTCTTTTGGCGCCAATATTTTGTCCAACTAAGACAGATGTGCCAACAGAGATGCCCATTGCCAAACTTATCATTATAAATAAAATTATTTGTGAAATTGATACTGCGGCAATGGCAGAAGCTGAAATTTTCGCAACCCAAAATGCATCCACTAAGTTGTAGAGGGAATGAAAAAACATTGAGAGCATCATAGGCCATGCCAAAGACCATAACTGCTTTGGAATAGGGCCGCTTGTTAGGTTTTGTCCTTGCATTGTTAAACCTTCCTTAATTTAAATGATAATAGGTTTTCTACTTAGTCGTATGAGCAGGCGTGCATTCGACATCGTTAAATACTAGATAAGTTTTAGATCCGGCTAAAGCATTGTATTCAATATTATCGTTTTTGTCTTATTTAGGTACATTTATATTGAGGTTATGCGGCATTTAATATTTTGATACATAAACATTTATAAATTATGTAGGACTGATAAAAAGAGATTAGTTAAAACGGCGCGTAGTTTTATTGCTACGCGCGTTTGAGTTGGTTGTTTAGAATATTGCGCGAACGCTTAGCGCGTAACGTCGGTCTGTAGTAAAGCTAAGAGCTTCAGTTTTTGTTCCGTCTTGATCTAATTGATACTGAGTTTTTGTTTCTGTATCGAGTAGATTGCTCGCTTCAAAGCCTATTTTCCAATGATCATTGATTGTGTAGTATAAGCTAGCGTCCATCATGCCTGATGCTTCAGCGTAAGCTGGTACGTATTCTTCAGATTCACGTAGAGTCAACAGATACTCTGAGCGCCAAGTATAAGCGAGACGAAACGAAATGTTTTCGTATTCATACATACCAATAATATTTAAATTTTGGTCTGAATACCCTTGGAGCGGTAAATCACTAAATACACGGAAAGTGTTGCGATTATCTGCGATAGGATTACTATTTTCATCAAAACCAAGAGTACCAGCGGATACCTCGTTGGGGTCTTCTAAACCATCTTGATCTATATAAGTGTAGTTAAACTGCAAACCTAAGCCGCTAAATGCGCCAGGTAACATGTCATAGAATTGAGAATAAGAAAACTCAGCCCCACGGATGGTGCCAGAGCCCGTATTTGCAGGGCCATAAGCAGATACATCGTAGGTTTCATCATTGAATGTCACGTCCAAATCGAAAGCTCTGTTACGAATAATGTTACTTAGTTTTTTATTAAACAATCCCACAGTGACATAGCCTGCTGGAGCAAAATACCACTCCGTTGATAGGTCAAGGTTTATTGATTCTTCAGGTTTTAAATTTGGATTGCCTGATAATGCTGACAGCTCAATATCATCAAGTGCAACAACGGGGTTATTGGCTTCGTCGTAGTCTGCGCCTGGAGTTTGTAGGCGGCGTGTATAATCTAAATTAAGAATACTGATGTTACGGGCGTCTACTAAGCTTGGGTAATAAAGTGCTTTCGATGCACCAAATCGCACAACGACATCTTCGCTTACGCCAAAACTTAAGTTTAGACTAGGTAAAATAGTGTTGTAGTCGGTGCCGTCAACGGTACTTAATTGAGATTCACCATTGGCAATATCGTAGTAACGCTTATATTCATCTTGTTGCATCACTTGGTTTAATGACGTGCCTGGCTCACCGCGTTTAATGACTTGTGGCTGTACAAAGGCACCTGTTGACTCCAATTGATAGCTAACATAGCGCAAGCCAATATTACCAGTGACTGGAATCGCTAAATCTATAAAGTCAAAATCGCTGCGAATATAGAACTCACTTCGCTTTTCATTAGTTGAACTAATGTTATGCGCTGCAAAAGGTCCTTCAACCCGGTTTTCTTTATCTGCATAGGGCACGTAAGTACCGGAGCATGTACCACCGTTAGCTGCGCTATTGGTCGCATTATGCCAACCATCTTGACAACCTTGGCGCAAGGAATCAGCGTAGTTTCTTACTAAATCCATGCTAGGGAATAGAAAGTTATTTACATTACCTTGTAGTACTTGACCATGGTAATAGTCTGAAAAGTCGACACGCTCAAATAGCTCTGGGCGATTAACTGCAGCTGCAGCATTGCGGTCTGCTTGTATCCAAGGGGTACCGATTGCCGACCATCCCTCATAAGCTGTGTCGCGTACTGTTAGGTCTTTATCTGAAACATAGAAACCTGCTTTAATATTTGTAAAATTACCATCAAGTTCATAATTTACATCAAATTTAAAGCTATTTGCCGTTGCTGTATTGTGCTCTTCTTGCTCCATACCACTGCCTAGAAATAAATTAGGCACTGGACCGTCCCAGTCTTCATTTGGCGACCAACCTGCAGTCATTATGTTATCACTGAGAAACTCAACGGTTGGCCTATCGCCGCGCATATCAAGGAAATACGGTGATACAGCATGAACATGATTGCCTCTAGTTTGACCTGACATGCTGTAATTGTGGACTATTTTTTCTGAGTCTACATGTTGGTAATCGAACTCTAAAGTTAGTCTATCGATAGGTTTTAAAACAAGGTTAAAAGAGGTGTCTTCTACGGTGCTTTCATTGTAGTTCCAACGGCTACGGTAAAAGAAAGGTGTTTCAGGGCTAACGCCAAGTGCAATACCTGATGTGACAAAGCCATTCTCTGTCGTTAATGGATAGCCATTTTCTGAGTCATCTTGCCAATTTTGCGATGATCCCATAAAGCCTCTAAAGCCCTGTGCAGCCTGTCCTATTTGACGCTCATCCCACTCTAAAGATGCTTTTGAATTGATGTGCTCAACCGTTGCGACAATTTTGTCATCATCACTTGCCCATTGTAATGAACTGGTTAAGCCCGTTCGTTTTCGGTCATTTGTTGCTGTGCTCATGTGGATCGCTGCAGGCACATACCAGACACTATTTGCAGGTTGACCAGGAAGTGCAGCACCATCTACAGGTGAGCTTGGGTCCACGCCAGTGATGCCTCCCCATTGATCAAGTGTCGGTATGAAGGAGTCACCACGAGCATGAAAGTTACCTAAGCCAACGCCATCACCGCGGGTTTTATATTCGGATTGAGATGCGGCAATTAAAAAGCCAAACTTACCCGCATTGGTTTCCCAATTATCAGAAAAAAGCGCTGAGAAAGAAGGGGTTGTTTCTTCGCGAAAATCACTATAGTTTGCTTTGGCGTTAAAAGAGATGATGCGATCGGTGGAATCAAAAGGTTTACGGGTAATTAAATTTACAGTCCCTGCAACACCACCAGAAATAAGATCGGATGTTTGATTTTTCACTACCTCTACGGCACTGAGTAATTCGGCAGGAAAATCTTCATAGCTTAAGCCACCATTTGGGTTCGCACTGAATGCGTCACGGCCATTTACTTCAGAGCGCACTCGGTCTAAGCCGCGTACCAAAACGCCAGTACCTTCATCAGCATAATGCTTTGGATCACTTGATGATGCAAAACGTTCAATTGTGACACCTGGCACACGTTGTAAGGCCTCTGTTACAGATTTATCAGGCAATGCACCAATATCTGAAGCAGTAATGACATCTTTTACGGTATCGGCATAACGTTTAAGGTTTTGTGCGCTATTGATACTACCTCTGATCCCTGTTACTTCGATGACTTCCATAGCTTCGTCTTTACTTTCAGTAATGACATCGCTGTCATTTTGTTGCGAAGTTTGAGCCGCAAGCAGTAGTGGGCATAAGCCCAATAGCGCATAAGAAATCGCTAAGTTAAGCCGATTTTTAGTGCGTTTTATATTGTTATAATTGCTATCGATGACTAATTTTGACATGGTTTAATCTCTTTTGTTTCTTTTTATAACCAGTGTTAGCTTGACCGACTAAGAGCCAGAGAAGCTATTCCCTTTAACCGACATTACGACCCTAATATGCCCAGTATTTTGTACCATTTTACGAAATGGGTTGTTCACATAAAGGTACAAAAGTAACATTTTATTAAAAATGCACTGTTACTTTTTAACATAAAACAAAATAAAGTAAATGTTTTCGGGTAAAATAATTTAAATAGTACGTGTTGATTATTTAGGCGAGTACAAGAGTTTTTGGTGGTAAGGGAGAAAAAACAAATTACGCGGTGGAGGCTAATTCCGTTTGATCATGAATAATGTTTTGTATTAGTAAACGCAAAACGCCAGCAGATGCTGGCGCTTAAAGTTCGGTTTTAAAGCATGTTACTGTGCTTTTGGCCCTGCATTTTTAATTTCGTCTGACACATCGTATTTAGCGAAGTTTTCAGTGAAATCGGCTGCAAGTTTAGCTGCATATTCAGCGTATTTAGCTTTGTCAGCCCATGTATTAATAGGGTTAAGTAGCTCGCTGTCAACGCCAGGAACTGCAACAGGAACATCGAGGTTTAGAACGTCGATGTGTTGAGTTTCAACACCAACAAGTTTGCCAGATACAATTGCATCAACAACGGCGCGTGTTGTTGGGATATCAAAGCGTTTACCCGTACCGTAAGGGCCACCAGTCCAACCAGTGTTAACTAAGTATACTTTAGCGCCAAACTCACGTACGCGCTTCATAAGAAGCTCAGCGTAAACACCTGCTGGGCGTGGGAAGAATGGAGCACCAAAACATGTTGAGAATGTTGATTCAATATCACTTGTTGAACCAATTTCAGTTGAACCTACTTTTGCTGTGTAGCCACTTAGGAAGTGGAATGCAGCAGCTTCTTCGGTTAATACAGATACCGGTGGTAATACACCACTTACATCGCATGTTAAGAATACAACAGCCTTAGGTTCACCAGCGCGGTTTTCTACTTTACGTTTTTCAACATGCTCTAGTGGGTAAGCTGCGCGGCTATTTTGAGTTAGGCTGGTATCGTTAAAGTCTGGTACGCGATTTTCGTCAAGTACCACGTTCTCTAAAATAGTACCGAAGCGAATGGCATCCCAAATAACAGGCTCGTTCTTTTGCGATAAATCAATACATTTAGCGTAACAACCGCCTTCGATGTTAAATACACTGCCAGGTGCCCAGCCGTGTTCGTCATCACCGATTAAAAAGCGAGTTGGATCTGCTGATAAAGTGGTTTTACCTGTACCAGATAAACCAAAGAATAATGCTGTGTCACCAGCTTCACCTACGTTGGCAGAGCAGTGCATTGGTAATACACCTTTTGCTGGTAGTAGGAAGTTCTGTACTGAGAACATTGATTTTTTCATTTCACCGGCATAACGCATACCTGCTAGCAATACTTTACGTTGTGCAAAGTTGATAATAACTGTGCCATCGCTATTTGTGCCATCACGCTCTGGATCACAAACAAACGAAGGTACATTCATTACCTGCCACTCGGGTAAATCAGATGCATTATAAGATTTAGGTTCGATAAACATGTTTTTGGCAAAAATATGGTGCCATGCAGTTTCTGTTGTAACAACAACAGGTAAATAGTGCTCAGGATCAGCGCCTACTTCAAGGTGAGAGATGAAGTGGTCATTGCTTTGCACATGTGCTTCTACACGTGCCCATAAAGCGTCAAATTTATCTGCATCGAAAGGGCGGTTTACATTACCCCATTGAATATCATTTTCAGTGCTTGATTCTTGAACAATAAAACGGTCTTTTGGAGAACGGCCAGTTCTGTGACCAGTCTTAGCAACAAAAGCTCCATTTGCGGCTAAAGTCCCTTCGCCACGACGGATCGCGTGTTCGACAAGTTCAGCTGCAGTTAGATCGACAAAACGAGTAGCGCTTGAAGTCATGTTTATACCTAAATTGTGTGAGATTGAACGGGATAGCTCTGGGGTTCTTGTTTCCCTTTAAGCTGTAATTATAGTAACAGATGGATTAAGGATATTCGAGCCTATGAAAGGCCTAAAAACACATATATTTAGTAAAAAACATGAATAATTTCAATGATACCGGTGTCATAAAAACCATTAAATTCATGACACCGGTATCAATTTAATGCACAAAAAAAACACAACAAATTTGCTTGTAGATTATTGAAAAGGTCTAGGTACAAACCTAGGCTTTTTATCACTATCATTATGATGAAATCTGTTAGGCGGTATTTTGAGGGGGTGGGTGTTACTTACCTTTTATAGCATCTACCTTCGCGCTGCTTTGACAATTTAAAGTAACCTAACTGATCTTTAATTGTTTTTGTAACTAAGCGAGCATTACGCTCAATACGCTTTTTTTGTGTCTAAAAGTCTGTTAGCTTAAGTAACTTATTTTTCTCTAAGGGATTAGTTATGCGGTTATTTGCTGCCATTTGTTTTATTAGCTTTAGTATTTTTATTTTTAGTTCACAAAATGTCCTTGCACAATCTGATACTAAACAACAAAGTGCTGATTACTCTGTGCACACGCATACATTTAAATCGGCTGTTTTAAATGAACAGCGCACAGTTGTCGTTCAGTTACCGAAGAGCTATCAATCTGAGCCAAATAAGGTATATCCAGTTATTTATCGCTTAGATGGCGCGGGTAATATACCGCTTGCCAGTGCGGTAATTGAGCGTTTACAAAATGATAATCGTGCGCCTGAGGTTATTATTGTCGCTATTGAAAACACTAATCGGCTCAGAGATATGTATCCTACAGTGAATAAAGAGCCGCAGGGTCCTGTTGGTGAAGGGGGCGGCGCGGCAAAATTTTTAGCTTTCTTTGAGCAAGAGCTTATTCCTTTAGTAAATAAGAACTATCGTACGCATAATTATAAAGTGATTGCTGGCGCCTCTGCTGGTGGTGTATTTGCGCTGTATGCGTTGCAGGCCAAACCTGAGTTATTCCAAGCGCACATTGCTTATAGCCCTGCAGTTTGGTGGAATTATGGCGCAATGGTAAAAAGCACAAAATCATTTATAGCTAAAAGCAAAGAGCTTAACAATTACGTTTATATAAATATCGGCGAAGAAGCCGGCATCATGCGCGAACGATATGATGATTTACAGCAATCACTGCAATCGAATAAGTTGGCAAATTTGCGTTTCTTTAGTGATGCGTTTGATGGTATCTCGCATGGCTTAACCACTGCTGCTGGGGCATTTAATGCCTATTACAACTTATTCTTGCCAAAACAAATGCCGATAACTGCTTTAACTGATGATATAGCCTCTATTGATGCTTATTATCAAAACTTATCTCAACAATGGGGTGAGCAGATTGCGCCACCAGATCGCGCTGTTAGATCACTCGGTTATAACTTAACGGGCAGCAAACAGTTTGCCCGTGCAATTGAGGTGTTTAAGTACAATATAAAAAACTATCCAAAATCAGTCGATGCACTTTCAGCCTTATCTTATGGTTATGAAATGCAAGGCGATACTCGCCAGGCGCTTGAACAGATGGAATCTGCTTTAGCAATTGCAGATGACTCATATCCTTATATAAATTACTTAAAAGAAACAAAAGCTAGGCTGCAAGCAGAACTGAGTAAGAGCTAATAATATAATGGCTTCAAACTCTATTAAAGCTCAGGATAAACCTGAGCTAACAAATACACAGACATGCTCGTGACTTGCAGATCGAAACTCGTAGCTGTTATCTAAACCACATTAAAATCACTAATCTCTACTTAACGGGCAATAAATACGCTAAAATTGCAGGCTATTTTTAGTAATGAGCCCGCACCTTTTATGACCTCAGCCGCAAACCCTAGCAATTTCAACGAACTTGGCCTTATCCCAGAGCTAATTGCTCGATTGTCTGATCTTGAATACACGCAACCTACGCCGATTCAGGCAAAAGCAATTCCCAGTATCTTGGCGGGAAGTGACTTAATTGCAGGGGCGAATACCGGCTCGGGTAAAACGGCCACGTTTGCATTACCGATGCTACAAATGCTGTTTTTAGCGCAAGGTGCGAATAAAACACCGAGCAAAGGTAACTTTGTTTCAGGGCTTATTTTAGTGCCTACGCGCGAGCTTGCTACGCAAGTGGCTGATAGTGTTAAATCATACTCAGCGAACTTTAATGGCGCGATTAAAACGGTAGCGGTGTTTGGTGGTGTGTCGGTTAATACGCAAATGCAGGCACTTCGTGGTGGTGCTGATATTATCGTGGCAACACCAGGTCGTTTGCTCGATTTAATCTCAAGCAATGCCATTAAGCTGGATAAAGTGAGTACATTGGTGCTTGACGAAGCTGACCGCATGTTAAGCCTTGGCTTTACTGAAGAGCTTGCTGAGCTATTGGCATTAATGCCAGCTAAAAAGCAAACCATGTTGTTCTCAGCGACTTTCCCTGAGCAAGTTAAGCTATTAACGCAAGAGCTGCTAAACGACCCTGTTGAAATTCAAGTGCAAAGCAAAGACGAAAGCACTTTAGTACAGCGTGTATTTACGGTAAATAAAGGCGAGAAAACCACAGTTTTAGCGCATTTAATTAAAACTCATCAATGGCGCCAAGCATTGATTTTTGTCAACGCTAAAAAAGACTGTGAGCATTTAGCGGGCAAACTTGAAAAGCGCGGCGTGAATGCGCAAGTGTTCCACGGTGATAAAGGCCAAAGCGAGCGTACCCGAGTAATCGAAAAGTTTAAAAACGGTGAAATAGACGTGCTAATAGCCACTGACATTGCCGCCCGTGGTTTAGATATTGCCAAGCTGCCAGTAGTTATTAATTTTAACCTACCACGTAGCCCCGCTGATTATATGCACCGTATTGGCCGAAGCGGCCGTGCTGGTGAAGTTGGTTTAGCGTTATCACTGATTGATTATGAAGATTTTCATCACTTTAAGGTGATTGAGAAGAAAAACAAACTACGTTTAGAGCGCGAAGAGGTAGCAGGCTTTGCTGTAAACCAAGCCAACCTTGATGCGGCAGAGGCGCTTAAAAACGACAAGCCAATGGCCAAGCCAGAAGGCACTGGTAAGAAAAAGAACAAAAAAGCCAACCAAGAAGACGATGTATGGAGCGGCTGGCGCCGGAAATAGTTTTTACGTTGTTGCTTAGTAATTATTTGTTAGCTGTTTAATTGTTGACGAAATAGTCATTTTTGACTAGTATTGTTTTTAACAACTAACCCTACTTCCACGCGTAGCATTGAGTCTCCTGGATATAGGGGGGAAAAGCCGACCTTAGTGTCGGTTTTTTTGTCACTAAAATTTAAGGATAAATTTTGAAGACTCGCATATATATTGATGGATATAATTTATACTATGGATGTCTTAAGCGAACTCCTTATAAGTGGCTGGATATATTTAGACTATTTGACAGCTTTATTCTCCCCAGCTCAACAAATGAAATCCATACTAGTGATAATCTAAGTATTAAGTTTTTTACTGCTGATATTATAGAAAAAGCAGCTATGTCAAAAGATTCATTAGCTGATCAGCAGGCATATCATCGAGCTTTAACTTTTCATAGTCTCAAAAATCAGTTAGAAATCATTAAAGGTTATTACTCTATAAACCCAACCCGCGCATTTAAAATTGACGAAAATGAACCTAAAAAGCCCCCAAATGAATGTGAATATGTAGATATTTGGAAGTTAGAGGAAAAGCAAACCGATGTAAATATTGCCGTTGAGGCATTATTTGATGTGTTAACAGATGAGTCAATTGAGCAAGTCGTATTCGTCACTAATGATACTGATTTAGAAAGAGCTCTCGAAAAATAAAATCTCTTAATAAAGTTAAAATTGGGTTAGTGATCCCTACAACGGATAATGTTCGCTACCCTAATGAGAAGTTAGATATACACGCTGACTGGACTCGTAAGAATATTCTTATTGATGAGCTAAAGCTGTCGCAGTTACCGCGAGTGATTCAAGGAGGTAGAAAGCCAGTTACCAAACCTATAGGCTGGTTTGGTCAGCCTGAAATTCTTGAGGAAATAATGCTAACTTTATTAAAAGTTGAAGCTAACCGGACTAAGTGTTGGCGTTGGTTGGAAAAACCATTACCTAGCTTTGATGATTTACCGCCATTAGCTGAGCCACCAATTCAATTACTCGATAATGAAGAAACAGCAAAAATAGTACTGAGTTATGCCAAAAGATACACTCAGTTATTTAAAAGCTAGGCATATAAGACTTTTCGAAATATTCTCGATATCACCTAAATAAAAAATGCCGAATAATAAAATATACTATTCGGCATTAGACTCTTATAATTTAAGCGTTTAATTTAACGGTTAAATACGCTACAAGCTTAATGATCGTGGTCGTGATCTTCTTCCTCTTCTGCAATACCTAACCAAGTGATTGCAGCTGGTGGGAATGTTAGCTCTAGTTCACCTTCAATTTCTAAGTCTTCTAAGTGTACTTTGACAATGTGCTGAGCGATTGGGTCGGCTACGTAAGCAAAGTGACCGTTTTGCGCTACTGTCATAGAGAACTTCATACCTTCTGGCATGGTGGTGACATCTTCTTCAGTGATATCTACTTTTCCTGCCAGTTCCCAGTGCATGTGGCCGTCATGTTCATGGGCTTCAAGTACGTTTAAAAAGCCTAAGCTATCAAGTACTAAAAAGTGCTCACCATGTGCAGAGAATGAGTAAGATACCGGGCTTGCGCCTTCATCAAGTTGCCACTCAAGTTCTTCCATTTCAGCTTCACTTGGGTTGATACTAAAGAGTGTTGCTGTACTACCACCGTGGGCAGAAGCAATACCAATGAATGTCTCGCTATCTTCGTGGCCATAGAGTGTACCAATGCGTAAATCACCAACAGCTTCAATATTAGCCACTTTTACAGCTTCATATTCGTCATCATGTTGATGGGCAAGGAGTACACCGTCACCACAGCCAAATGCTACATAGTCTTGGTTTTGTGCTGCACCGTGTAAATCTGGGCAGGTTAGCTCTAATGTTTGCTCAAGTTCGTATTCGCCATCATGCAAGTGATAAACACCCACTTGATCAGGCAGCACTTTTGCGTTTGATGTGCTTTCGGCGTCATCGCGGCGAATAGTCGATAGTAAGTGTTCACCACGCGGCTCGGCAACACCGTGCATATTGATGTCATAAGTGATGCCTGGCAATGTTGCTGTCTCGTTGCTGATATCGTTATCTGTTAATACTTCAACAGATGCCACGGTTCCAGTATCATCGTCACCATCATAGAAAACCGCTAACATACCATCGTGATTAACTAAGTGTGTAGGGCGGCTGCCACTGGTTAGCTCGTAATCACTAAATGCAGGGCCTTGTTTGTAGTCATGTAGATGATCGCCGTGGTTTTCACGCCATAAACCACCGTCGATAAAACCAATGTAGTCTTGGCCACGGCTAGCAATGAGCGCATATCGATAGCCAGGTGAAACAGCTAACGTATTGGTATCATGAATGAGGCTAAATTCATCTAATAAAGCGTTGTCATCAAGGTCAAAGATGCTCGCAGTGTTGCTGTTACCAGCAAGTACAGCAAGACGACCTAGTGAATCAACGGTGTAGTCGTCACCATGGTCATGATCATCGCCATCACCGTGATCGTGGCCATCATCAGGATTCTCAATGGGATCTTTTTCAATAATGGTGGTTTCAGCGTCACCACATGCGGTGATTAAGGATGTACTGATAGCAAGTGCAAGCAGTTTTAATCTAAATAAGTTAGTCATGTTATTTTCCCTTTAATTGTAATTTTTTCGTTTAGAAGTAGCCGCGGATGCCAAGTGCAAAGCTGCGTCCAGGACGCGGTGCAATATCTTTTAAGAATGAGCTATGCACGCGTGCTTCTGTGTCAGTTAAGTTGGTGCCTCTTAAGTACAGTGACATATCTTGATTAAGTACCGAGAGGTCGTAAGAAATACTGGCATCAACCATGGTGTAGCCATCAGTGGCGGTTTCTTCTGCGGCGATACGATCTTGCTCTTGGTAGCGTGTTACGTGAATGTGAGCACTTAAGTTATCTGTTTGATAACTAAACTCTGTACCAAAACGAAGTGGTGGCGTACGTGGTAAATCGCCACCATCTTGTAAGCGAGCGCGAACGTAATCTGAGAATAGATCTAGTTTAAATTCATCCGTTAGTTGCCAAGCAACTTGCGCTTCAAAACCATGCAAAACAACGTCATCTGTTTTGAATAGGTAAATAGGTAACTCTGAAGAGTGATCGTGTTCATCTTCGTGAGCATGCTCATCACCGTGGTCGTGATCATGGCCGCTTTCACCATATAAACCTGTGTCGATTTGGTAATAATAGTTATCTACTTGGTTGTAGAAGGCATTGAAAATGAAACCAATATCACCCTCTGTTTTACGGAAAGTTAAATCAATATTGTTGGCTGTTTCTAAATCGATAGGGTTATCAGATAGTTCAAAATGGCCATCATGAATATCAAATAGTGCACCCACTTCATAAGTACCAGTTCCAATGTGTGGACCAAATGATAATAACTCAGAAGCCGACGGCGCACGTTCAGAACGTGAAACTGACAGGCCTAAGTTATAACCTGGGGTAAAGTCCCATACAGCACCTGCTGATAAGCTGACAGGGGTAAACTCTTGCTCAACATCAAATACACGGGTGTACGAGCTTTCAGAACCGTGATCATGTTCGTGGTCATGCTCATCACCGCCTTCATCGTCATGTGCGTGAGCACCAATATCAGGTAATAATACATTTTCGGCGTTTAAGGTTACGCGCTCAACGCGGCCACCTAGTTGTACTAAAACGTCGCCAAAGTGTTTTTCTTCCATTAATGCGATGGCAACGCTTTCTGTTTCAGAAGGTGGTGTGAATGCTTCTGAGCCTTGCGCTTCTACATCACTGTTTTTGTAATGAAAGCTAATGCCACCATTCCACTCATTCCATTGGCTGTGCATAACATCAACGCGGAACTCGTTGGTTTCGTTTTTAAAGGTTGTACCTACCGCGCCATGTTCAATTTCGGCATGTTCGTAATCAGTGTGACCAACACGTAAGTTAATTTTATTAAGCCACTCATTATCAAAGTTATATTCAGCTAAAAGCTGAACTTTTGTTTGATCTAGGTCAGCGAATACCGCTTCTTCTTCGCTGTGTTCTTCTTCGCCACCGTGAGTGTGGCCTGGGATGCCGTATTGACGGTTGAATTGCTCAACAGCCATGCCCACATAGCCTTGGTCGAATAAATAGCTGGCACCGACAGTAAAGCCCTCAGATTCTTCATTGCTGTTTTCAACAACGTAATCGCCACTGTGTTCTTCGTGGTCATGATCATCGTGTTCAACTTCAGGGGCTACAGGTACTTCATAGTCATCAGCTTCACGCCAAAATGCATCGGCATAAAATGCGAATGAATCAGTACCAGTGGTGGCATTAAACGAAGCCACTTTTTGATTATCAACAGAGTTGTGTTCAAGATTCCATTCGCCACGAGTTATGCTGTCTGTTGGTACACGGTTATCAACCACATTAACAACACCACCAATTGCGCCACTACCGTAAAATAATGTTGCAGGGCCACGTAAAACTTCAATTTGTTGTGCTGTTGATGCTTCTGAAGCAACTGAATGATCAGGGCCTACTCGTGACACATCACTGACATCAAGGCCATTTTGAGTAATAAGTACACGGGGGCCACTTAAGCCACGAATAATAGGCGTACTAGCTACTTTTGCATGAAAGTTGGTATTAACACCAGGCAGCTTTTCAAGGCTGTCGCCAAGAGTTGCAGCTTGTTGACGTCTTAATTGTTCGCCAGATAAAACACTAACAGGAGACGCTGATTCCATTGCAGACATATGAATTGGGGTGGCTTCAATGTCAATCACTTCGATTGGAGAACGTTTTAAATTAAATGTAATAGATTGTTTTTCATTGTTATTTATTGTTATGTCGCTATGGAGGTGAGCATAACCTGGTGCAACAATGTGAAGCTCTTTTAAGCCATTTTTTAAATCTGCGATGACAAATTTGCCGTTTTCATCTGTGGTGACTGTTATATCTGTTCCTTCCACTTCTACAGTTGCGTTGGTGACAGCATTTCCTTGATTGTTTAGAACAATCCCTTCGATGGTTTTTGCAAGCACACTTGCAGGTAACAAAGCTGCTATGAGCACAGCTAATTGAGATCTTCGTTTCATTTGACTACCTTGTTGGATGTTATACTATATCAATTGTGCTTGAAATGTTATATTGTATCAAGTAAAAGTTGAGTGTTGTTAACAAAGGCACCAATCAGGGCTTTAAAAGAAGTATTTAAAACGGCTTATGAGCTCATTACAAAGGACAAGGAATGGGGAAAATAAATTCAAGAAACTCCGATTTAGTGTGGCTTCTATGAATCAACAGCAGTTAAAAAAAACAATTCGTTTTGCAAATATAAAGTGTGCGACTGCTGGAGGAAAGTTCACTGAAAAACGCCAGCAGGTTCTAGAAATTTTATTAAAAGCAAATAAGCCGTTATCTGCTTATGAGCTGACAGAGCAATTTAATAAAGTAATGAGCGTGCCTATTTTGGCTATGTCAGTTTATCGAATTTTAGACTTTTTAGAATCAGTCAGTTTAGTGCATCGCTTGAAGTCAGAAAATAAATTCATGGCGTGTACGCATGTAAATGATGGCTGCTCACATCAATTATCAATGTTTTTAATATGCAGTAAATGTAACAAGGTGATTGAGATGAGCGATGTCGACGACAAAATAAAAGCATTGTTTGCACAAGTAGAGTTATCAGGCTTTTCGCCACGTGAAACACAATTAGAAATTTCAGGGCTGTGTCGCCAATGTAAGCCAACTATTGAACAATTAGAGGAAAAACAATGAAACCAACGCAAAGTGTGATGGATAAACTCGCCATAGGGCTGTCAATAATGTGCACAATCCACTGTTTTGCAACACCTATTTTACTCACACTGTTACCTAGCTTTGCAGCACTACAGCTAGATAACGAACAGTTTCATATATGGATATTAGCGGCCGTTATACCGACCAGTGTACTTGCATTGAGTTTAGGTTGTAAAAAGCATAAACGCTTTCGTTATATGGTGTCAGGGTTTGTTGGTGTGATTTTAATGGTACTCGCAGTGACTGCTGGTGAGGCGTTATTCGGTGAGTTGGGTGAAAAGTGGCTTACGCTTGTTGGTGCGGCTTTTATTGCTGTTGCGCATTGGTTTAATTATCGCCAATGTTTAGCTAAAGATGATGAAGAGTGCCCATGCACTGGTAGTGTATCGGAGCAAGCAAATTGAAAGTGACTTTACCTGATGTTACATCGAAACAACTGACAACAGCTTCGTTACCTTTAAAATGGGTGGGTATGGAAGGTATTGCGCTGCCTATCACACTCGTTGAGCAACCTAGTTCATCACTATCTGCTAAAGCCAATGTATTTGTGAGTTTAGATAAGGCGGATGCAAAAGGCATTCATATGTCGCGGCTGTATTTGCGGTTAAAAGAGTCATTAACCAATGAACCTCTCACGATGGATGCTCTAGCAACGTTATTACAGACCTTGGTGAGCTCACAAGAGGGATTAAGTTTAGCTGCAAGGCTACAATTAGACTTTGAATTAACTATACGTAAACCTGCGTTATTGAGCGGCCAGTTTGGTTATCAAACTTATCCGGTGAGTATTCGCTGTGAATATATTAATGAGCAGATAATTACTGAGTTATCGTTGAGTATTCCCTACTCAAGCACTTGCCCTTGTTCCGCTGCATTATCAAGACAAGCGATGAGTGATGCAATTGCCGCGCAATTTAGTGAAGAAGTCGTATCAAAAGAGGCACTGTTAGCGTGGATCACTTCGCAACAGGGTTCAGTTGCAACACCCCATAGTCAACGTTCATTTGCTTATTTAAAAATGCAATGGCAGCGTAATACTCTACCCAACTTTTTAGCGATGATTGAACACTTTGAAAGCGTTATTGGTACGCCAGTGCAAACGGCGGTAAAGCGCGAAGACGAGCAAGCATTTGCTAAATTAAACGCCGAAAACCTAATGTTTTGTGAAGATGCCGCAAGGCGGATAAAACAAGCGCTGGAGAATAACGAGCAAATCTCAGATTACTGGTTTAAAGTAGAGCATCAAGAGAGTTTACATGCTCACAATGCAGTGGTGGTTGATCATAAATTTCCACATGGCTACGCAAAGCTATAATGCTTTAAAACACGGCTAAGCAATACTATGTCATACAAATGACATAGTATTGCTATAAATTTATCATTCTTTACGTTGTGTTTAAGTGATATGCAAGGCCGAAATTCATTGCTTGTAAGTAAGTATTTGCTGACTTTTATTGTCTTTAGTATAGCTATTTTGGGGCTTTCAAAGCATCAAGTAAAAGATATTACTATTGGCCAATTATATGTTCAGCAATGCGATGTAGTTAATGCAAAAGGCGACCAGGATTTTAATGTTTATTTACCCGTTAATTTGCGGGTGTCTGAGCTTGCTAAACAATTATGTGAAGACACTTTAAAAGGGAGTATTTATAGTAGAGTCAGTATTTCTTGGCAGCCAAGAGAGTCCCTTACGAGTGATCTGATCATCTCTCAACAGTTTAACCTGATGATGCATAGAGCGCATGCGATCACTGGGTTACTGCCAAACTGGAAAGATTTTTATTTGCAGAGCATAAGCTTACCAAGCTATGAAACTTTTTGGTTTTCGCATAATAAAAACATTAGTGTAACTCCTGACTATTTTACCAATAAGCGTATAGGTTTATTAGCAGATAAAAAAAGTGCCTCCGGGTATTTAATGCCAATGAGTCAGATTACTCAAGCCGGAGTCACCCTTACCAAAGAACAATTACATTTATACCCGAACAGAGAGGTATTAATAGATGATTTTCTTAGAGAAAAAATAGATCTAATGCCTAGCACAATGCATATACAGCAGTTAATGGAATGGCCTGTAGAAAAAAGGCTCTTAATTACTGAACCAAACGCGCAGTTAAGTTGGTTCATTAGCAATAACACACCACAAAACCTATCAACTGCACTCACCGTTGCCGTTAAAGAGTATCAAACGAAGCTATTTAGCGGGTTACCCAGAACAACTTACGCAAAGCCTAAGGTCACTACGCTATGAAATTAAAAGCAGTAGCGATTTATTTAGTAGTTAGTCTTTGTTTGAGTTTGCATGCATGGCACAGTGCATCAAGTTCCTTAAAACAGCTCTTAATGACAGAACTACCTACCTTAACAGATGCATCTTTAAGAAATTCACTAGATGAACAGCAGGAATTAAATCGTATTAGTAAACAGCTAGTTACTACTTTACAGTTTGTAGCTGTAGACAACATATTACCGATTAAATTAATTGAAAGACTTCAAGTAACTCAACTTCAATTGTTAAAAGTCACTGAAAGAAATAGCTATGACTCTGCCTTAAAGTGGACATTCAATGGGCAGAAAATTGCAATGCAAATTAGTACTAAAGCAGACTTCAAGTTGGTAAATATAGCGTTGGTAAGCTTGCTACTAACTTTTGTATTTTGGCAGAGTCAGTTAGTACTCAATAGACTTTGCACACTAATTAGTAAAGATAGGGATATGACTAAGCACAGTAACAGCATAGATGCTAAAAATAATCTGCAACATGACTGCGCTGCATTTAAATTACTATCGAGTAAAATAACGTTGCCTGCAGATGAACTAAAAGCAATATGTGAAAAAGGTGACGTCAAAATGCTTTCAACCAATCAATTACATTGGTTTATTATCGCTATAAATAATGATTTAAGTATTGAAAGTGCGTTAACGGTGGCTAAGCAGCCTGACTCCTTAGTATTTGATCTTGAAAATCAATGCGTCATTATTCATGGCTTACATATTCGCTTAGCCAAAACACCTTTATTTTATTATTACTGGTATGCGCAACGCGAAGTAAATCATCTACCTCCTTATTTAAACCCACCATTAAATAAACCTGATATGGAAAGCGCCCAACAACTATCAAAATTAATGTCTAAATATAAAGGTCACCAAAAAGCGATTAGAGATTTACAAGAAGGAGGCTTAAAAGGAAAAACGCTAGATCAAAACCGTAATAAAATAAAAGCGGAATTACAAAAAGTATTGGGTGAATTAGCTGATGAATACCTTTTTATCAGTGAGCGCGATATTAAAACTGCACGTTATAAGTATCGATTAAATGCACAGGGAAAAAGCATAACAATATAATAAATATATGCTTTTAATTTTAAAGACATCTCTAAAAAGTCAGAGATATCTAATTCACTAAAATGTCATAAGTGCTTTCTATGGTATTGGCAACTAAACCAAACTCAATGGAAGTATCATGAAAACTTACTCTTTATTAGCCGCAGCAATCACAGCTGCAACATTATCAATGCCAGCCAGCGCACTTAATATCGTGCTAACAAATGACGATAGTTGGAGTACTGGGAATATCCAAACACTATTCACTAAACTGACCGAAGCGGGGCACAGTGTGGTGATGTCTGCACCATGTACAGGACAAAGTGGTAAAGGTGGTGCAATTCACTTTATGAAGCCTGTGAATGTTGACCGTTCTAAAATTGAACAAAATCAGGTTTGTATTGGTGATACAGATGAAACAGTCGCTTTTTCAGACTTTGTTGAAGGCACGCCAGTCATGGCTGCACTTTATGGCGTTGATGTACTTGCACAGGAAAAGTGGGGGCAGTTACCCGATTTAGTTATTTCGGGGCCAAATGAAGGGAATAACTTAGGTTATATGACGAATAACTCAGGTACGTTAGGTGCAGCTAATGTAGTTATTGCACGTGGTATTCCTGCAATTGCAGTAAGTGCATATGATGCAGATGAAGCCAAAGCGCCACTTGTAGCAAACGTGGTTGTTGAGTTAGTGGATGAGTTGGTTAAAAACCAACAGCCAAATCAACCTTTACTACCTAAGTTCACGGGCTTAAATGTTAATACTCCAGAAGATATGAGCAATCACCAAGGCTATAAGTTTAGTCAAGTTGGTTGGAATGCGGGTGGTCTTGAAGTGAAATTTGCAGGTGATATGTCACAAGATCAGTTGGCTATGGGCTATGTAGCACAAGGTATCTTAGCGCAAGGCTACGCGGCAACATTCGAAGAAGCTTATGCCATAGCTCAAGCGCAATATAGTGGTAAATCAGGGGTTTCAATCGCTCAAGACCAAGGTTTAGTGAATGATGAAAATGAGCTGAGTGAAGGTGTTTTAATTGAGCAGGGTTACATTACGATCAGTACAATTGAAGCGAATGTTCAAGCTAGCCGTGCAAAAACAGCGCTTAGCCAAATCAAACTTAATAACTTGATTAAGTAGGGCGCTGAAATGAAAAAATTATTATTTTTAAGTGCTATTGCATTGTCACTATCTGGATGTAACTTAGACAATGATCCGACAGAGGAGGAGCTTACACATGAATACCTCTCTGATCACGTAGGTCTATATGAAACAGCCTATGAGCTTGAAGGACACGCAATGTTAGCGCGCCTTGCGGTGAGTGATTTAGGTGCTACTTTGGTGTTAACAAATGATATGGAAGTTTCAATTAGCCTATCCGCAGAAGTTGTAGATCAAAATTTAGAGTTTGCTTCACAGCAAAGTTGTACTGATGTTGGTTCCGGCTTTAGCTGTACTCTTACTTCGCAAACAATTAATTTAGCACGTATTGATACTCGCCATTATACTGCGGTTAATCAATTAGCTGGAGATTACAGAGTTATTGCTGAAGAACAAGTAGCCGATATAAACCTTGATAGCCAAGGTACTTTCGTAGCTCAGTTTCAAGGCTGTAATATAACGGGAACAATTAGCACTGAAAATACATTTTTTAGTGTTACCCCAGCTGCCAACTCTTGTGGATCGGAGCATGCTGTTGGCGTTGCTTTCAGTAACAATTATGAGTTTGATCCAACAAGCTTAGAAGTGTATTTACCGGGTAGTGTTTTGTCTGGTGAATGGGTGAAAATGTAATAGCGATAAAAAAGCCGACGCAAGTCGGCTTTTCTATCTAAGTAGCTATTACTTATAAAAAACTTCTACAGTGCCTTTTACTTTCATAAGTAAAGGCTGGCCGCGACGGTCAAGTGCTTTAGGTGCTGCGATTTTGATCCAACCTTCGCTGATACAGTACTCTTCCACGTCAAAACGCTCTTTGCCATTAAGAGTTACACCAATTTCATGTTCGAAAACTTCTTCTACATAAAACTTGCTGCGCGGGTTGATAGATAATTGGTCTGGTAACTCTGGTTTATTTGTATCAGTCATAATTGTGATCTGCATTGAATAGATTGTGCGCTATTGTAGGCAATACAAGCCTTAGGCTCAATATACTGATTAAAATAAATTAACTACAGACTTGTTCCGATTGCTTGATACAGTGGTTAATTATTTCATCACGAGTGAGGTCACTTTCAAAGCAGTAATCAAAGCGCATAGTGAGATTAGTTGTTTGTTCTTGCTCAGGCCAATGCCATTTACGCACGAGTTGTCGAGTGGCTGTTTGTAGTTGGCGACCAAAACGTTTTGGATCAGTATTATTTATTTTAATATTTTTCACTGTGCCATTTTTTGAAATAACAAAGCTGGTTTCTGCACACCCCTTCCCCTGAATATTTAATAGTTCAAGTGGGTATTCATGATTGGGGATCTTCTGTAGCCGGTGCCACACACCTTGTTGATCTAGGAATTGAGCTTGGATGTCTGCAATGGGCCTTTTATCAGAAATATCATTGCTTTGTGAAGAAGCAGCAAATGAAAAAATTAAGCAGGTGGAGTACACGATAGTTTTCATAATCATCCTTAAATATTGCTCAGAAGTACAACTTTAGCGCATTCTATTTATGATTAATAGCTTGGGTTTTAGGCTGATTTATTTCTTTAAATTGAACGTTATAGTATATCGTTAACGTTGCAGTATGTTATATTATATCTAAATTAACCGAGCAATTATAAAAGTGGATCATGAAGTACTCAGCATTAACTCTCGCATTTTTAGCAATTTCTTTCGGCTCCGCTGCTTCTGAGTCAGATATAGAAACCATCACCATTGCACATAAGCAAGCCTTTCGGGGTGATATTCCGCTTAAAGAGCTACCGCAGTCAATTACCACATTAAGTAAAGAAATGATGGTTGATAATGGCATTACCAAGTTTAGAGATGCACTGGATTTTTCAGCGAGTATCTCTCGTAAAAATAACGGCGGTGCACTGTGGGATAGTTATTCTATTCGCGGTTTGTCAGGTAATGAAAATATGCCGTCGGGTTACTTAATCAATGGCTTTAGTGGTGGTAGAGGATTTGCGGGTCCACGTGACGTGTCAAATATTGATTATATTGAAGTACTAAAAGGGCCCGGTTCGGCTTTATATGGTCGCTCTGAGCCTGGCGGCACAATCAACATTATTACTAAAAAGCCGCAGTTTTATCAGCAAGGCCAATTAAAAGCAGAGCTTGGTAGTGATAATCATAAACGTGTGCAAGGTGATTACACTAACGGCCTTACAGATGATATAGCGTTTAGAATCAACGGTGCTTGGCAAGATAGCGATAGTTTTCGTGATTACGTACATCACGATAAGTTTGTGATCACGCCTTCGCTTTATTATCAACTTAACGACAAGTCATCATTAACATACGAATTTGAATATGTTGATCAGCAACAAATGTATGACCGTGGTATTGTGGTTCTTAACGATAATTTTGATACTGTGCCTGAAAACCGCTTCTTAGGTAATCCAAACGATGGCCCTACTAAGGTTCATTCACGTGGTCATCAACTAAGTTATGACTATGATATTAGTAGTGATTGGACATTATTACTGGGTGCAAACTACCGTACAGCAACGTTAAATGGCTATTCTTCTGATGCGGAACTTTCGCCATCACGTCAATCATTGTTTGATGATGGCCACACCTTAACCCGCCAACATCGCTATCGAGATTATGAGTCTGAGGATTTAAGCTTGCGTTTTGAGCTCAGTGGTAACTTTGAGTTAGCGGGTATCACTAATCACGTTTTGCTTGGTGCTGATGCTTATGATTACGAACTTCGTACAGGGCTGTATCGTTATCGTGGTGGCAATGGCACGTATACCATTGATATTTATGAGCCAAATTACAGTACTGGCCCTGGTCCTGATGTTGAAATGCAGTATGAAAACAACGAACAGCAAAACGCATACGGTATCTACATGCAAGATCAGCTAGATATTACCGAGCGCTTTAAAGTGATGGTGGGTTTGCGTTTTGATGAGATTGAACAAGACATCTTCGAAACTAAGTCAGGTGTTGCCTCAAATAGTAAAGAAAACAGAGTCAGTCCTCGCTTTGGTATGGTGTATGAGCTAAACGATGCGATTAATCTTTATACCAGTTATTCAGAAGGTTTTTTGCCATTAAGTGGCACTGACGCACAAGGCGAACCGTTTGGTTTTGAAGAAAGTGACTCGTTTGAAGTGGGCATGAAGTTTAGCTTTGAAAAAATTAGCGGCACTATTGCATTATTCGATGCCAGTAAGAGCAATATGTTGGTTGCCGATCCGGTGAACGTTGGCTATTCCGCACCAGTAGGTAAAGCGACAAGTAAAGGTTTTGAAGTTGATGTAACAGGTAATTTAGGAGCTAATACTGAGTACACAGTGTCTTATGCCTATGTAAAAGCTGAAACAGCGAACGATGTAGTTAATGTTGATTGGTTAGTACCAATTCCCAAAGGCAGCCCTTTAGTTAATGTACCTGAAAATAACTTTTCGCTTTCACTAAATCATGATGCCCGTGTATTTGAACAAGACATCAAAATTGGTGGGCATTATCAATATATTTCAGACCGACTCGGCGACCCTGCTGATTTAACGTTCCGCTTACCGAGTTATCAGTTAGTGGGTTTATTTGCTAAATGGCAAGCAACCGATCGTACGGCAGTGTCACTGAATGCTGATAATGTATTCGATGAAAGTTATATCGCCAGTAGTTACAACGCTTTATGGGCTTATCCTGGTGCGCCAACCCAGTTTAAGCTAGGTTTATCTTATGACTTCTGAGCAAATTAAAAACCGTATTCATAGTATCGACATCATGCGTGGTGTGGTTATTTTACTAATGCTTGTTGACCACGTTCGTGAACGGTTCTTTTTGCATATGCAGGTGTCTGATCCTATGGATGTAGACACCACCAGCCCAGGGCTTTTCTGGAGTCGCTTTGCGGCGCACTTTTGTGCGCCCACCTTCATATTTTTAACCGGACTTTCGGCGTGGCTTTACAGCCACCCAGCGAATGGTGTTGCGCGCTCAGCCCGTAGCTTTTTGATTAAACGGGGGCTGTTTTTAATCGCACTTGAAATCACGGTTATTTGTTTTTCATGGATGGGCTACTTTCACACTATTTGGTTGCAAGTCATGTGGGCAATTGGGTTGTGTATGCTCACGCTCGCGCTGCTTATTAACTTGCCGCAACGGGTGTTATTGGTGTTAGGTTTACTCATTGTATTTGGTCACAACTTACTTACACCAATTAGTTTTAGCCCTGATGAATGGGGTTATACCCTGTGGACTATATTGCACGATCGTGGTTATATCTCTCAGGGTGGATTAATCGATGTAAAAATTAGTTATCCCGTATTGCCTTGGATTGGGGTTATTTTATTAGGTTACTGTGCAGGCCCTTTATATGCTCCTAGTCGCGATAGCGATGATAGAAAACAGTGGTTAGTGGGTTTAGGCTTAGCTTGTGTTGCACTGTTTGCTATTTTACGTGGTTTTAATATTTATGGTGAAACTTTGCCTTGGCAACAGTTTGCAAGCAGTTCTGAAACCTTAATGTCAGTATTTAATGTGACTAAGTACCCACCATCATTAAGCTTTTTACTTATAACGCTCGCAATGATGTTTTTTGGTCTTTGGCTATTTGAGCGACCGTTAAATCGCTTTTTAAATGCACTGCGTACCTTTGGCTCGGTGCCAATGTTCTTCTATATTGTGCACCTTTATGCGTTACTTGTACTTTATGCAATTGGTCATGCCATTTATGGTGCTAATCAAGGGCGTTATTTTGGGGTGGATCACATTGGCTGGATTTGGCTTATCGCCGCCTTATTAGCTCTAGCACTTTATTGGCCCACTCAATGGTTTAGTGCCTATAAACGCAAAAGTAAAAAGCCGTGGTTAAAGTATTTATAAATTACCCGCAATCGTTATAACGCAGCATGTTTATCCATGTGCTATACCTTAGCTTCGGATTAGCCATAACAAGGATAATTAACATGAAGAAATTAAGCCTAAGCTTCGCATTACTGCTACCGTTTGCTGTTAATGCGGGTATTACTGACCCTGATTGCACCGCTGAAAAAGCGGTAAAAAGTGCTGCGACTAAAGCCGCTATTGGGGTGGGTGGGCGTTGTAACCCTGCCGAGACTGCAAAAGATAGCGCCGGCAAAGTGATAGAAAATGCCCTACCAGATGACGGTGTTGCAGGAAAAGCAGTTGATAAAGCAACTGGGCGTAACGACACGCTTAAAGACAAAGCGGCAGATGCTGTTGATGAAAAAGTAGACGAAATTGTGCCAGACAAGCTGCAAAAAGACAACGATGGCAAAAACATCAAAAAGACAGTAAAAAAGAAAATAGAGTAAGCGGTGTTAACACCGCTTAATTTAAACCTTACTGACAAAGCCTTCGTTAAGCACTCTAACTTCGCGTTGTGGGAATGGAATTGCAATATCATGCGCTTTGAGAGTTTCTAATATGATTAGCAATAAGTCGCCACCAACGCGATTTTTACCATCATCTATGCCTTGCATCCAAAATTCCACAAACATATTAATCCCGTTATCACCAAAGCTATCTATTTCGCAATCAGGGCGTTCTTCAAATGGCACATCAGGGCCACTAATAACTTGAGGGTGCTCAGCAACCGCGTCTTTAATAATCTCGACCATGGCGCGAACATCAGTGGCGTATGCCACACTAAAATCGACACGATAACGTTGTTTAGGATCTTTGTGCGTCCAGTTTGTGAGTAAAGACGAAATGAATGTTTCGTTAGGGACTAGTATGTCTTTACCGTCATAGGTTTCAAGAATAGCATGGCGCATCTTGAACTCTCTTACAAAGCCACTTTTACCGTTTTCTAGCTCAACAAAATCACCAATGGTGAGAGATTTATCGAGCAAAATAATAATACCAGAAATAAAATTAGAGGCGATTGATTGCAGCCCTAAGCCAAGGCCGACACCTAGCGCGCCGCCAAACACTGCCAATGCAGTAAGATTTACTCCCATTATATTCAGTAGCAACAATGCGATAATGCAAAATAAGCCAACTTCAAAGAGTTTCGTAAATACTTCGCGGGTACTGATATCCAGTGTTTGCTGATTACGAATGATAACTTTACCAACATTACTAGATGCTCGGCCTAGCCAAAATAAAATAGCGCCAAAAAATAACACCCGAGTCAGCCCATATAAACTGACTTGAATATTACCTAGGTTTATAGAAACTCCTTCAAGAGCTTTAATAAATACCGGTAAAAAGCCAAGTAAGTGCAATAGTAATATAGGCAAACCAACCAGCTTAAATAGCGCTGACATAAAGGGGCTATTAACAAACTCTTTAATAATAGAGTAAGCAAACAATAATATGGCAATGCTGAGTGCAGTATTCATTAACCATACTTGCAGATCCGCAGTGAGACCTATAGAAGTAAATATTTTCAGTAAAATGATTGCTGCCAGCGGGTAGACGATATTACTGAGTCGAAACAGCATAATGTTGATCGGATGTTCTGACGCTACTTTAGTATGCTTATCGACTCGCTTCTTTACTGTTTTTGAATAAATCCAGTAGGCTACAGCATAGCTGGCGATGATCACCAGTATCTGTAGATAGGTTGCTGGTTGGCTAAGCATTGATTGGATCAATAACCAAACAGACTCAAATTGTTTGGAAAAAAACTCACTATCCATAAAAAAGACTTTTTTAGGTAAATTCAGATGCTTTACTATGGCTGATAAGTTTGAAAATTTACAGAATAATTAACGACACTTTTAAAGCTTATTATGTTAACTCGATGGCGTGTTTAACAAAACACTGATAAATGACTTAGGATTATAACGCCAGTATTTCATCGCGGTTACTCGGTGACCACGCTTTCTCAGCTGCTTGTTGTTGTGTTAGCCAAACAAAGTCAGTGTGCTCATTAGGATCTAACACAATAGTGATATCATCCGGCACGCAAATACTAAACACATGTTCAGTATTGACTAACGCGTTGGCTTGATAGCGATGTCGCCATGATTCCCTAATTGTATATTGATTCGTTTTTTTGTGATCTTGCATAGTCAGACCCAGCGCGCGGGCATCTATCCCTGTTTCTTCTAAAAGCTCTCGATACGCTGTTGTTATAGGCGTTTCGCCTTCATCAATCCCCCCTGTTACAGATTGCCAAAAGTTGGCATCATCAGTGCGTTGGATCAGTAAGCAATCTTTATTTTTTTTATAAATAACAACCAGTACAGAGAAGGGTTTGCGAAGTGGTTGATTATCTAACAAAGTGGAACCTCAAAGACAGTATGTTACATGAGTGTACCTGAGCATGAATTATTTAACTAGCCAGATCACTTAGCTAATAACCAGATGCCTAGTAGCAGCAACAGGAAATTCATCATTCTTAAGAACTGTGCGGTATTGAGCTTGCTTTGTAACCAAATCCCTAAACGGTTGCCTATAAAAGCAATAGGCAAGCTAGCTAGGGCTATTAATACCCATTTTACTTCGATTAAACCAAGGCTAATAAAGCCAATTAGTTTGATGGCATTCATCATTGCAAAAATAATCGCAACAGTGGCTACAAAACGTTTTGGGGGGAGTTGAATGGTACTGAAATACATAATCAGTGGCGGTCCTCCCGCATGTATTAAAGTGCTGGTAATACCGGCTAAACCACCCATAGATAACGCACCTATACGGCTATTTAGGGCGCTTAAGGTAAATTGGCTAAAGGCTAAGCTGCGAATAGCAAACACAATACATAAAATAGCAATTGTGGTTTTTATAAACGCCGCATCAAGCCAGCCAATTAGAATGTGAGCCGTTATAACACCAGCTAATAAACCTGGCTGTAAGCGTTTAAGTTGTTTTATATCCCATTGTTGCCAGTAACTTTTTAAGCTAAACACATCGGCAACTATAAGTACGGGCAGCATTAAACCAATTGCAGCCACAGGTGGCATAATAAGCATAAGGATAGGCACAGAGAACACACCAAGCGCACCGGCAAATCCAGATTTAGATACGCCGGTAAGTAATACCACAAATGCGATGATCGCGAGGGTTGTAGCTGTCATTAACTTCCTTATTTAAGCTGGTAAATCAAACCATAATGCCTCTAGCTGGTCTTTAGCTGTGAGTGTTACGCGCTGTTCACTATTTAAGGCAAATGCATCGCCTGAGCTAAAGGTATCAGCATCGGCCTCAACAGAGCCTGATATTACATGAAAATACCCTTTACGATGGTTGGTTTGCAAGTCATATGTTTGCCCAGTAGTTAACTGTAAACGGTATAAACTGGCATCTTGATTTATACTAACGCTGCCTTGTTCGCCGCTTGGTGTGACCAGTGGAGTGAGGGGCGCAGTTTGAATAATGCTTTTTTGTTCATAACTTGGCGTGATACCGCGCAATTTAGGTTGGATCCAAATTTGTAAGAAATGCGCTGTTTCTGAGTTCGAAGCATTATACTCGCTATGCATGATACCACTGCCTGCGCTCATGCGCTGAATGTCTCCTGCGGGCACGCTGTATTCATTGCCTGTGCTGTCTTTATGTTTTAATGCACCCGCAATGACATAAGAGATAATCTCCATATCACGATGCCCGTGAGTCGCAAAGCCTTGACCAGGGCTGAGCTTATCTTCATTAATTACTCTAAGAGTTGAAAACCCCATATGTTTTGGATCAAGGTAACGGCCAAATGAAAAGCTATGCTTACTTTGCAGCCAGCCAAAATTTGCTTGTCCACGTTCGTGTGCTTTGCGTATATAGTGCATAACTTAACTCCTGATCAGATGCTAACTTTAATAACAGCAGTATAAGTTTTATGTGAAAGATTAAAATCGCTTTTAAAAGGACTATTCATTCTATTTAATAGAATGAATACCCTTAGTTAATTAACAATCTAGTTCAGTCTGCATTACTTGATAGCGTAACTCACCAATGAATGTACGAGCGGCTGGGCCGAGACGGTCACTGTCTTTAAAGAGCAAGTGAAGCATGGCACTGCGTTTACTATTGTGGCTAAGGTTAAGGGGTTTGAGCTGATTTTGAGCTAATTGATTGACGATCGCTGTGCTAGGCAGCCAAGCAAAGCCCAAGCCGTTGCTGATCATGTCGATAGAAGTACGCATATGACTGACAGTCCAGCGTTGGTCAGCACCTAGCCAGCCACCGTCTTGCTTATTATGTAAGGCTGAATCGCGGACCACAATTTGCCGGTGCGATTTCAAGTCTTCAAGGGTGATAGGTCGGGTGATGCTATGTAGGGCATGATCTGGGTGTGCAACAGCCGTAAACTCGATATTGCATAACTCTTCACTAAATCCGGCTTTGCCAGTAAACCCCGATATTGCAATATCTACATTGGTGTTCTCTAGTAATTCATTCGCGCCAGTTAACACTGATTCGTGTAGTTCAATGCGTAGTAATGGATACATGGCTGAGGTGTTATTGAGCACTTTATAAAGTAGTGCTTGGGGAAATATTTCATCGACTGCAATACGTAGCTTGCTTTCAATCCCTTCACTTAAAGTATGGCCAACGGCTTCGACTTTTGCGGCTTCCTCGAGTAGATAATTGGCGCGGCGAAGTATCATTTCGCCAGCTTCGGTGATCACCGTTTTTCGGCCTGCGATGGTAAATAGTTTGACCCCTAGCGCGGTTTCAATTTTACCAACCGAATTATGAATACTCGATTGGCTTTTATGAATCTTTTGCGCCGCTTGGTTAAAGCCACCATGCTCCACAACGGCTCTAAACATACGCCATTGTTCTAAAGTTATTCTAAGCATTTTTATTATGGTCCTCACAATCGCCTTGATCACAGGTATTTAATGATTGGCGTGCTTGTTTATCTTGGTTGAGTACTTGCTTTAAGTCTTCAGTACGTTGGCGTACCGCTACACCATAGCTGTGGTCGTCGCCCCATAGTTTGGCCAGTTGTATAACAGAAGCACGGTCATGCTCTCTAAATAAGTGCCCAGCACGTTGTGCATCTTGCGTTGAATTACCTAGCAGTTGCAACGTTTCAACGCCTAAGTTGATAGCTGAATCAACGGTTTCACGGTTAAAGGCGTCGACTTCTAATTGTAGTAACTGATAAGCATGGCGGCGGTCAATTGCACGAGCAACAATTTTTAATTGTGGGAAATGTTTACGCGCAAGTTTCACTATTTCGAGGGTTTTATCCGCATTATCGATAGCAATTACTAATAATTGAGCTGTATCAGCACCTGCTGCTTCGAGCAGCTCTTTACGCGCGGCATCACCATAATGTACGGTGTTACCAAAGCGGCGCAGCAAATCAATTTGGCTCGGACTGTGATCAAGCACGCTGATATCATAACCTTGGGTACTCAATAAGCGTCCTATAATTTGCCCGAAGCGACCGTAACCGGCGATGATCACATGCTTTGCTGGGCTGATTTGCTCAGGTTTATCAAAATCAGGTTTGGTTGTTGTGTTGTGGCGTTTTTGGAGTGTGTCGTAAAGCATTAAAAGTAATGGCGCGATCAGCATGGAAATTGCCACTACCAAAGTAGTTAAGCTGCTTTGCTCTGGCGTTAATATTTGCAATGTATTAGTCATAGTAAGGAGTACAAAGGCAAACTCACCGCCTTGTGCAAGTGCTAAGGTAAATAACAGCTGGTGGCTGTGATGAATTTTAAAAATACGTGCCAGTGTATATAACACCGCAGCTTTAACTAATATCAGAGCAACAACAAGCAATGCCACTATCGCAAACTGGTTAAATAACAAGCCAAAATCAATCGATGCGCCCACTGCTACAAAGAATAAGCCTAGTAACAAGCCTTTAAAAGGCTCTATGTCAGCCTCTAACTCGTGACGAAACTCACTTTCAGCTAACACCACACCGGCTAAAAAAGTACCAAGAGCAGGTGATAGACCAACGTTTTGCATAATAAGCGCAATAGCCACTACTAAAAATAACGCAAATACGGTGAATATTTCCCGCATACGGGTTTCAGCAATGTATCTAAATAATGGCGCTGAAATGTATTTGCCAGCGAGTATTATGGCTGCAATTACTGTCACTGAAGCGCTAACTTGCCCCCATACCGGCCAATCAGCAGTTAGTGAGTGGCTCATATTGGTGGTGTTTAATTGTGGCTCAAACGCCAATAGTGGCAATAAAGCTAAAATGGGAATAACCGCAATATCTTGAAATAACAATACCGAAAATGCGTTTTGCCCAGCTTCATTCTTTAGCCAGCCTTTTTCTTCAAGGCTTTGTAATACAATGGCGGTTGAAGAAAGCGCCAGCATTAAACCGATTGCCAAAGCACTTTGCCACTGCATTGCAAGTAGCCAATAACTTATTGCAAAAATCACGGCTGCAGTAAGAATAACTTGCAGGCCACCAAGTCCTAAAATTGAATGGCGCAGTTTCCATAAACGAGCAGGCTGTAATTCAAGGCCAACGAGAAACAGCATCATCACTACACCAAACTCAGCAAAGTGCATTACTGAAGTTTGATCGCCCACTAAACCTAATATAAATGGGCCGATTAAAATACCAGCTAGTAAATAGCCAAGCACGGAGCCAAGCCCAAGGCGTTTAGCGATTGGCACCGCAACAATGGCTGCAGCTAAATAAATTAATGCAATTTCTAACATGGATATCCTTTGATAATGCAGGCTAACTTATTCCTAGTATGCCTTAAATTTTGCAAAGAAATAGAGCCCAGTGTGGTTATTGCTCTGGACTCTTATGATGTGAAAGGTTAAGACGGACGGTTTAACAATAGATGATCAATACTAAATTTGCCCGCACCGTGACTTGCTAATGCTAAGAAGCCACCGGCTATAGTGATATTTTTATAAAACATTAAAAACTGTATTTGATCATCCAGTTGAAAGTGAAATAACAAGGCACTTACAACACTAAAAGCGGCAAAGGCAATGGCGGTTAGTTGCGTTAAAAACCCTAGTACTATCAATAGACCACCAATTAGTTCAAAGGCGATAACCAGCGGCAACAAAAACTCAGGTAAGCCCGCGGTTGTCATATACTGAGCTGTAGCATCAAAATATTGTATTTTGCTAAAGCTCGTTAAGATAAATAAAGTTGCCAGACCCACACGGGCAAATAAGCTGCTAATATTAGTGAGTGCTGGGTGTTTTGTAATAAGCGTTAAAATGTTCATATTGTTAATTCCTGTTGTTTATTATGCAGTACTACTGCGATGAATTAAGTTTATGTTCATTCTATGAGGATGAAAATTAGTTATTTTATTGTATATCATTCTGTTTAAGAGAATGTTGCTGGTAAGGGATTAAAATGCACACTACGTTATTTTATAAAATCATACTGATAGCTATGTTTACGCTGGTTGTCTTAACGCAACCGATAAGTGCAGGGCAGCATCAGGTTGTGTTTGATCCTGAGTCCAGTACTCAGCGAGTAGAATTTGAGCAGCAGATCACAGGGAATGAGTTTAACGATTATTTAGTAAGCGGTAATGCTGGTGATATTCTTAATGTAACTCTTACACCTTCAAATTTAAGCAATAATTTTAATATTTTACCCGCAGATAGCAGCCAAGCTGTGTTTATTGGCTCAATTGAGGGGCATTATGTAAAGCATCAACTTGCTAAAGATGGTGATTATATTGTGCGAGTTTATTTAATGCGTAATGCGGCTCGACGTAATGAAAGCAGCAATTACAAACTCACAATTATCAAACATGTGGATGGCAATATGCCCACAAAAACCATGCATCCAAGTTGGGACAGGGATGGTGATGGGATGAATGATTGTGAGAATGATGGCAGTTGTGACCACACGATTGATTACACCAAAGCGCGGCCACAAAAAGGGCTGTAAATTAGTCTAGCTTTACTGGGCCATTGATGTTGTCGATGCTCAAATCGCCAGAGCCATCGTCAATAATCGTAAGGCCTTTGGCGTGATTAACACGAATACTGCCAGAGCCATCCTCAATAGTGACTAGGCCATTTACATGTTCAACATAAATATCGCCTGATTCATCTTCAATGTTGATGTAACTGCCTAACTGTTCAGCAGAAATACTGCCCGAGTTATCGTCAATATCTACGCTGCCAGTGATATTGGTAAGGGTTATATCACCTGAGTCATCTTCAATAGTCATATTGCCAGCAACGTTACGTGCAGTAATACTGCCAGAGTCATCACTGATCTCGACATTGCCAGTAATATTTTGCAGGTCTATATCGCCTGAATCGTCATCAATCGTGACGTGATGACCTTGATCAATACGAATGCTGCCTGAGTCATCATCGATATCAATATTACCCTGTACACCAGCAATATTGATATCACCGGAATCATCATCAATATCTAAATTAAATGAACTTGGCACAGTAATAACTAAATCAATACTAGGTGAATTGCCTTGGTACACCACCATACCTGATGGGTTGTAGTTTTTGGCGACTAATATTGCTTTGTCGCCTTTGTGTTCAAGAGTTAGCGTATAGGGGTCATCACTTTTTGCTGAATAAATCGTTGCATCTACTGTGATTTCAGTCGCAGTGCTTGAGCCAATGACTTTAAGCGAGCCTGCTTCAGCTTCAATGTCGAGTTGTTGTAATTGTACGGCCGATATTGAGCGTTGCTGCTGTTGCTGCATATTGGCTGATGAGGTTGAGACATGCACAATACAGCCACTGAGTAGTAGTAAGCTGGCGGCGATAGGTAGTGATTTAGTTAGTAAAGACAGAGATTTATTCGTCATTTTAGCGCACTCGTTTTTAGTTAGACATTCCATATACGCTAGTAATAGCAAAAACGAAGCCAAAATTTAAGTTTTTGTTTTATAATTGGTTTTGTTATGCAGATAAAACTTACTGACTATAAAGTAGTGTATAGCGCTAACGAGTAGTGAAAATGAAAGTGGTTAGCAAGCGCTAACCACTCGGTTATAAGTTAATTATTCTGGCGCTACATCTAAGGTAGTAAATAATGAATAGCGTACGCTATCGATACCTTTTTCAGATGAATCTTCGCTCACGCTTGCTTCAATCAGGTATAAACCTGGGTGTTGCCATGTATTAGTGAAAAAGCCGTCTTTATCTGTGGTTACTTTAACTTCGCCACGCTCATTACGGTAACGAGTGTCACCTTTTAAAATAGCAAGTTCTACGTTTGCTGCAGGTTTGCCATCTTTTAATAATTGAAAACGCGCCTCTTCACCAACAAATAAATCATTAGGGTGAGTTGGGCCGCTGATCTCTAAGCCCTGACCAAGTAGCGCTGGCTTTGAAGTACCGTTACGACTTACAAATGTATCTACAGTTGCGATTGATTTTGTCGTTCTAATATCAGTGGCGCCAGCTGGTATATCTTTGCTGTCTTTAGGACCAAATACACGACCGCGCTCGCCTTTTGCATCTTTATAAAAAGTCATTATGCGTGGCTCTTGGCTCATCGCAATATGGTAAGTACCTTCGCTGCTTAGTTTAACTGCAGCAGAATTTTTACGTTGTAGGTAGTAAGCGCGAATTTTATCACTGACAGGCTGACCATCAGGACCAAGTGCCATGATCAGGTTATCATCATATTCTGCGCCTTTTTGCTCAGGGCGATATGCTTTGTCTGGCGCAAAAATTTCATTGGAGATACTGGCATCAATCATTACATAATGGGCTTTATCACCAGAAAGAGATGTATGCGACGGCACTAACCAGCGAGCATGAGCATTAGCATAACTAGATGCGAGGGCAGTAAACGTAAGTGCGCCAATAAAAGCGCTTTTTAGTAAATTGATTTTCATGATCTTTCCTTATTTAAATAATGTGTAGCATTTGTTTTACTTGCTAGTTATTTAATGCTGCTATTTAGCTTTGATAGTGACGAAGCTTTGTGAAAACTCTTTAGTGCCATCAATGGTAATTTTGCCATCTTTACTTAAATCAAGCTCAACACGGGTGTAATCTCGGCCTCCTTCTTCACGTACAACTTCTAAATTAAGTAGGTATGTTCCAGCAGTAACTGCTTTGCCTGCTAAGTCAGTGCCATCCCAGTTAATTGTGTATGTTCCTGGGCGTTTTGTAGCGCCAGTGACACCGTCAAAGTTAGCGTCGCTTTTTCCTGCTTTACGCCACCATTGACGTAGGTCTTTAAACCATTCTGCTTTCTCAACCCATAGTGCAACTGTGGTGACGTGTTTGCGCTCAGGTGTTTCTAACCATACAGCCACATAAGGGCGATGATAAGGCTGTACGTCTAGATCAGGTAGAGTAAGTTCAATTTCAAGCTCTGTAGCATGGGCTTGATGTTGAAATAAAGCGGCTGTAAATAATACAACAGCAGCAATTAGGGTATTAAGTTTTAGCATTAAGACACTCCTTTTAGTTGCGGAACCCAGCATAAATAAATGACTGCCGGTGTCGCGATCCCAAGCACTGTTAGCCATATTCCTACTAAGCGTTTTTTTCTATTTTGAAATAAGATAATCATGCCGGTGATAGCAAATAGAATCATTAATATTGCAGATATATCAATGACCCAACTCCATGCCTTGCCGGTATGGCGACCTTTATGTAGATCGCCAATAAGGCTTAAAAAACCACCTGTTTGATATTCGAGATTCAATTCACCGCTAATAAAATCAAGTTCAGCAAAGGCAAAACCTGCAGGCAGTGGGTAGTCGAGCATTACCAGCGCATCTTCTTTTTCCCAATCAATACTTTTTACTTTTGTTAGGCCATGTTCAGCAGCTAAATAAGCCTCTATTTGCGGGTATAAAGAGGGAAGCGTGTCTATATTTGTTTTTGCTTGTGCGATTAGTTCTGTTGGCAGTTGGATGGTGAGTTGACCATCATCTTTGTCGCCTTCAAGCCAATCTACATGGTTAAGAACAATGCCACTTACACAAAATAAGATCAGTAAAAACAGCAGTGCAGTTGATAGGTAAATATGTAACGCACGGCTGGTGCTATATAAAGTTCGTTTATTTATTAACGGCATAAATAATGTAGTTGCTAAGCTATAATTGCTATATGGTAATCATTTGCATTAGCTATAACAACTTTATTTACGAACTTTACATTTGTGTTGCTATATATACGTTGCTATGTAATAGCGCCAGAGACTGGTTTATAGATGATAATAGCGATAGTAATACCATGGATAAGCACAGCCATAAAAATACACAAAAGTTTAATTTGTTTTTGTTTCATCACGTTACATTGCGGCTGTGTGAGAGCCGAAGGGCGCGATATCAAGTAAATCATCACCACAGACTCGATTACTGCGATAAGGTAAATAACCCAACCCGCTGGATCTGACATGAGTAACAATATAAAGCCTAATGACATACCTAAGCCCGCATACCACTTTGCTTTGGTGGGGACAATTTTGTGATCCTGCCAATGTCGCAATGTTGTGCCATAACGAGGATGGTTCAGCAACCAAGTCGCAAGTTTTGGCGATGAGCGGGTAAAACAGGCTAGTGCCAAAATGAAAAAAATAGTGGTGGGCATAACAGGTAAAACAATGCCTACAATACCAAGCCCAACAAGGATTAAACCAAGTAGTTGGTAGCCAATATTTTTATACGTGACTAAAGTTGCCTTTAAATTCATAAATAGACTTAAGCCTGAAAAGTTAAAAATGGGACGATGCGGTTAATCAATAGTACAAGATGACGACATACACTGTCACGCCAAGCCCTCAACACCATAAAGCCACCCTAGAGCTGTGGTAAAACCACAGTCAATACTCAGTATTGGTGTAAATGCACACATTGGCAACGGTTGATTTTTGTGGTTCGAGTTGGATTAATATATAACGGCAGCAATGCTTTGCTGCCGCATAATGAAAATTACAGTTTGATTTCTAAGCCTATGGTGACAGTACGTCCAGGTTCTGGGACAGCAACAATTGAGCCTGCAGAAACAGCGTAACGGTCGGTCACATTGGTGATTGAGGTATAAGCACTAAAGCGTGGGCTAAATGTATAGTCTAAATACATATCAAGCTGATAACTAGCAGGAATATACGCTAGTACATTGGCTGCACCTGTGCCTGACAAAAATCCGCCTGGATGAGACTTATCTGAATGTTTTTTATAAATAAAACCAGCATCAAGAGCATCATCAAAGAGGGTGAAGCCAAGTGTTGCTACATAGTTTTTTTCTGGTGGGATACGCAGTGGAGTTAAGCTGCCTGAAAAACCTAAGTTATTACAAGTTGCTACGCCAGCAAGTTCCGCCATTTGTGCAGAGCAAATTTCAATATTCTGATATTTAGTAATGGATGCCGAGGCATATACGTATTGACTCGTATAGTTAAGCAATACCTCTATACCCGGTAAAGTAAAGCTATCGTAATTGGTAAAGGTTGAGGACGTTTCAAGCCACTCAGGCGCCGCAGGATCTAAGTTGGGTAGATTGGCCGTGGCAATCATATCTTTAATTTGCGTATCAAAATAGTTAGCGGCAATGGTTAATGAATCTGTTGTTACTAGCGCTCCACTGAACTGGCTTTCCACACCGACTTCAAATGAATTAGTTTGCTCTGGGGCAACTGGGTAATAAGGAGAGTATGAGAATACCTCATTTGAAACTGTGGTCTCATACACACTCGGCATTCTATAAGCGTGGCTGTATTTTGCTTTTAAGGTCGTATTGCTAAGTAATTGATAATAAAGCTGCGCAGTAAAATCAGTTTTCTCATCAAATTCTTGGCTCAAGCCGGTTTGATAATCTTCAGTTTCAGCATTGTGGATATTGGCATTAAGTACTAATTCTAGTGCGTCGAAGTCTAGCTGCGCATTGGCAAATAAGCTTTGGCTGGTTTGTTTACCGTTACGTGACGTTGTCGTGCCTGACCAAAAGTTGTCTTCAGAGCCTTCTTTTGGTGTGAGCTTTTCATCTTGCCACGAAAACCCCGTTGTTAGTACGGTAGGAATGGAATCTGCAAGTTTAAAAGTCGCTGTATTATAAACACTGACACCGTGACGTCGGTTTGAGTATTCGTGTAAATACTGCAGTGCATTTGGGCCTAAATTAGATCCTAATGCATTGTATTGTTTAAGCTTTGCATTGGTACTCCACAGATTAACCTTTAAATCAACCTTGTTATTATTGGTGGGTAAATAATGGTAAGTTGCGCTGGCGCTATTTACATGGGCAGTACCTGGCTCCCATTGTGGCATGGCTTCAATGCCTTGTGGAATAATACCAAAAGTACCATCGGGTAAGCGCCAGTAATCACCCTCTGTATATTTTAACCAATACGATGCAAGCATTTCACCGGCTTCTTGTTGATGGTGGCGAGTATTTACTTCTACGCTGTGCTCGTCATTAAAAGCGTAATTAAACTTGGCAAGGTAAGACTCACTGGCAAAGCTGGTGTTAACCACTTCTGCACCTTGATTGACGGGAGGCAGTCGTTCAAAGCCGCTATCGGTTACATCAACAAACTGATCATAACCATGACTCCCAGCAAAATAATTGCCGGTTTCTTTTTTACTGTAGGCAAGTACCCCGCTAAAATCATCGCCTTTGTAAGCTGATGCCAGTACCAAGCCGCCATTTTCAAATTGGCTACTGTCTTGATCTTGAGTTACTTGATAATACTCTTGTTGCCAAGGATCATCGCTTATCTCGGGTGTTTTATTGTTGTTGTAAGTTTTTAATTTCATTAACACACCAAACTCTTGGTTGGCGCTTAAAATATCGCTCGGGTTGAGGGTGCTAATTGTGACCGTACCGCCAATAGCACCTGCACCATAAGGTGAAACTCGACTAGAGGCGCCTTTTTCAACACTGACTGTGCTGATCAAATCAGAATCAATATAGGTTCTGTCAGATGTACCCATATAGCCTCGGTTGGTATGGGTTGACTGCAAACTCCCATCAATAAAAACCGGCACACGGCCTTCCCCCTGTACACCACGAATACCAATATCCAGTGCACCAGCTTCATTACGCAGGTTGTTAGCTTCAATACTGGTATGAGTTGAGAAAATATCAGCGTTGGAACTACCTTTAGTACGCTCTAACTGTTCGCGATTGAGGTTTATTTGATCGCCTTTGACAACAATGACTTCGATGTCGTCAGCGTGTTTTGGCTGCTCTGCTAAATTAGCCTGCAAATCAGCGGGAGCAGTTGTTGTGGCTGTTGTGTTAGTACCTTTGAGGATAATAGTGTTGCCCACTATTTCAGCTATTATTGCCGTGCCTTGCAAGGTTTGCGTTAATGCATCGCGTACTGTTTTTTGCCCATACAAAGCGGGTGCTTGCAAGTTATCAAGTAAATTTGCATCTGCGATTAAGCTCATATCAGCTTGTTCAGCGAGTTGGTTAAGTGCTTGGCTAAGTGGTTGTTGAGCAATATTAAAGGTGACTATATTGCTCTGTGCTTGAGCCGCTAAAGGCTGGCTTAACACTAGCCCTAAAGCAAGCGTGAGAGTGGTTAACTTTGAACAGTGTCGCGAAGTGCTGAGCATTGTAATTGTTCCATATAAAGCAAATTGATTTATATGAAAACGAATGAAAATGAGAATCCCTCAATAAATTTTGAGTTTTTTTAAATTAATTAATTTTCACTCATAACCACATGATTATTATTGTTTTTAATTTCTATAGGCAATACGTGGGGAAGAAGATTTAAAAAATTGTCCAGCTCATTAGCATTAAATGTACCTGAAATCATCATGTTTCTAACGCTGAATTTGGTAAATTCAAAGTTAACATCGTGATAGCGGGTAAACTCAGCACATACTTCGTATAGGGGCACATTGTTAAAGACTAAGCGGCCGTTACGCCACGCATCGACAAGGTGTGGATTTATATTTTGCACCTCGACTCCTTGTTTTGTCAGTACGGCTTGTTGCCCCTGAACTAGTTCAATGAGGTGCTGTGAGTTATCAGTGCTCTGTACTTTTACACGGCCATGATCAACGCTTATCCGCGTGCTATTGCTTTTACTATCAACACTAAAGCGAGTACCTAACACGGTAATATTTGCGCCGTTAGTATTTACAATAAAGGGGCGCTGTGGATCTTTGGCAATATCAAATAAGGCACGACCTTGCTTTAACTGGCTGACTCTTTGCTTAGCATCAAACACTAATAACAGTTGGCTTTGCGCATCCAAACTGAGCTGACTACCATCGGGTAGTTCAAAGTCGATTTGTTCTCCCCGCGCTGATTGATATTGAGCATGAAAACTTGGCAAGTCACTGTTTGGCCAATACTGATAACTGATAAGGCTGATCACCATCAGTGCTGCACAGGCGGCGATAGCCCATATTTTACTCAAGCCTGAGTGCTTGGTTGCATCATTAACTTTGGCTGTTTGTGCATCGTCAAATTTTGCCAGTAGTAGGTTTACTTGCTGAGTTTCTTGATAAGCTGCGTGGTGTGCTGGGCTTTCATTTAGCCAATGCATAAATGCTTGTTGCTGGGTTTTATTTAAACCAGTTCGTTGTAGCTCGAGCCAGTGGTTAGCCTGCTGTTGAAGTTGCAAAGGTGTTTGATGACGGGTCATGATTGTTATTCTCGCACTTATTTCTTTATTGCATCACGGCATGCAAGCATGGCTGTCGCTAAATGTTTTTCCACCATACTTACTGAAATACCCATTTGTTCGGCTACTTGTTGGTAGCTTAGATTTTTAAATTTATACAGCGTAAAGGCTTGTTTAGTTTTCAGTGGCAGCTGATCAATGCAAGTATAAAGTAATTCGAGCTGTTGTTGGCTAGCTAATTTTGCTTCAGGCTCATAATCACAGGGGGCAACGAGTTCGCATTCTATGGGATCAACGAACTTCTGGTTGCGGCGATAATGATCGATCACAATATTTTTAGCTGCGGTAAAAAATAGTGCCCGTTGGTGATTTTCATCGTAGTTTGTTTGATTAATGCGCCCACGGAGTAATCGAGTATAAGCTTCTTGTACTATGTTTTCGGCTTTATCACGACAGCCCACAGAGCGAGAAATAAAGCTTAGAACTTCAGCGTAATGTCGTTCCAATGTGTACCATCCGTTTCCAAAAAAGAGCCAGATGTTAGCGGTTTATTTAGTAAATAGCAATTATTATCGTTTATAAATATTGTGAATTCTCGATTGTGTGCGGTTATTACTGTGCAGAATGAAAGTAAGCGTAGGTGAGAATGCACCCAGCAAACACGCTGGGTGACTGAATAAGCCTAAAAATAATAGCCTATATTGATATTAAAGCGACGTTCTGTTTCATCGCTATCGCCTGCGACAGAGCCGCCAACAAAAGCTTGGTTTCGAGCATGCACTAAATCAAAGTAGGTAAATAAGCCACCTGCAGCAACGGATACGCCGGTCACATTCATCCAAGTATCTGCGGTATCATCAGACTTGTTATAAACAGCGCTGTAATCATTGTAGAATTGCAGATTGCTCACAGGCCCCCATTCTACCGGTAAACTATACGCGACATTCAAACTGCTGGTGGTTGCATCGGCTGCAATTGAGTCATAAAACGCATAGGCGCCTACCGCGATGCGGTTGGTGTCATCAATGTTGTAATCATATTCTCCATGCTGTAGCTGAATATTCCAGTTATTAATATTGCTATTTACATGCAATGCCCATGCATTGTAACTTCCGGCACGCTCTTGGCCGTCATGTAAGCCCCCAGCTAAGCCAGATACACCCACTTCGGTGATCATGCCTTCACCGTGTTCAAAGTAATAAGCGTAGCGCCCTGTAAAGGTATTGTACTCACCAAGCTCTCTGGTTGGTGTAGCATAAATACCTTCGTCGGCGGTGCGGCTGCCGACAATATCGTACGAATAGCGGTGGCTACGATCTTCTACGTAACCATCAATCCCACCGAGTTCATCGTTTTTGAAAAACCCTAAGTCTAATTGCCAGTTATCAGCCACTTTGCGTTTAAACATTATCCCTAAATCATGGTCATCTTCGAGGCCAAGGTAGTAGTTTGCGCTAAAAAAGTAGTTATGCGAATTATATGGATCGTTACCAAATGGGACTTTTGTTATACCTACCTGCATTTGCCAATCATCAGTAAATTGATACCCTGCCCAAGCTGATTTTATCGCGGTCATGTAATCAAAAAAGCGAATTTCGCCGCCTATCAACACGCCGCCGATATCACCAGAAACATTTAAACGGAAGATATCAAAATCAAAATCGCCACCGCGATTATTATTACCGTCATCGTAAGAAGTATGGCTGTAGTTGGTACGAATCGCGCCACCAAACTTTACCCCAGATAACGCTGTTTCAGTATTATCCTGCGCTTGCTTTGCAATGATCTCGTTTTGCTGCTCAAGCTGTTGGTTAATTTTTGTTTGTTTGGCTTTTTCAGCGGCTAACTGCTGTTGTAGTTGCTGCATTTGTTGTTGCAGTTGATTTAGTTGGGCTTGCATAGCTTCAATGTTCGAAGAAGCGTATGAGGCGCTAGTTGTAACGCCTAGTATAGTTGCGACAGCCAACTGAGATAGTTTGAGCATGATATATCGCTAATCTAGAAATGGATATAGATAGGATAGACTAATTGTACCTCAAACCCAAGTTGGTCATTTATAAACTATGCTTAAATGTATGTTTAATATATTTATTCTGTTATTTTTCCTTCAGCAGCTCGGGTAAGCAGACCCACTTCTAATAATGGTGCCGCGTCGATACTTTGTGCATCCATCATAGTTGCAATGCGCTGCATTGATGAAAGTAACTGGCTTTGTTCCCACTCTTCTAAAGCACTAAATTGTTCGATAAAGTGCTCTTGCAAAGGTTGTGGCGCTGCTAGCAATATAGACTTACCACTTTGTGTTAAATACAGACTGACTCGACGCTTATCTAATTGGCTACGCACACGAGTCACTAAATCTCGGTTCTCTAAGCGGTCTAAAATATTGGTAACAGTTGCGGGGCTTAAATTAACATTTTGCGCGATGCGACTGGCGGTAATACCGTCTGTTTGAGCGACTTCTGTCATAATTAGTAGCTGTGGACCGGTCAGACCTGACGTTTTATTTAACTGCTTAGAGTGCAGATCGATCGCGCGGATCACTTTACGTAAAGAAACCAATAACTCGTCATATTTTTTCATTTTTATCTCATTAGCAGCAGGTTTGCAGTTTAGGTGTGATCGCAACTAATAAATATTACACATCTAATAAATAGAGTTCAAATTAATGAAGAGGATTAATACTGTAATACTGGCTTTACAGAGTGGTTTATATTATTTGAGTTGAAATCAATTTCCTCTAAAACATCGTTGTTAAATTACACGTTATTACCAGATATTTTACTAATAAGAAGCGACAGAGTGAAAAATTATAGAATTTGACACAAAAACTCACTAAATAATATTTACTAACAGGCCGAGTATTGGGTAAGGTGGGTTAGGCTTTTCATTTTTATGGGACGTATTATGAAGTTATCTCCATCTGTAAGCATAGAACAAACAGACACAGGCTTAGAGTATATTAATGTTGCAAGTGAGTTTTGTAGCGCGAAAATTTTCCTACAGGGCGCGCAGCTCACTGAATTTACACCAACTGACAAAAAACCTTTAATCTGGGTATCAAGCGAAGAAGATTACCAAGAAGGCAAAAGTGTACGTGGTGGTATTCCCATTTGCTGGCCATGGTTTGGGGTTAATGCAAATCCAGATTGGCCAATTCATGGTGTCGCGCGCACAAGCCTATGGCGTGCGAATGAAGTATCTGAGCAAGATGATGAAATACGTGTCAGTTTAACTCTGCCGATGGCTCAAGTGGATGAGACTTATTGGCCGCATAAATCAACGCTTAAAGTGGAATTTATACTAACAACTAAGCTTGAAGTGCGTTTAACAACAACAAATCTAAGCGATCAAACGATTACGTTTACGCAAGCACTGCACACCTACTTCCCAACACCAGCAATTACTGAAACTCAGGTTGATGGACTACAAGGCTCAAAATATATTGAATTTGCTGAGGGCCCATTTGAACAAAATGAACTGGTTGGTTTTGCTCGTGAAACAGACATGGTTTATACCCAAGCTGCTGCGACACAGCGTATCATTACCCCTGATGGTATTATTGAAGTAGGCCGCGAAAATTCAACATCGTGCGTACTATGGAACCCATGGATTGATAAATCAAAACGTTTATCTAATTTTGCTGATGACGAATACCACACGATGTTGTGTTTAGAAGCCGCAAATGTAATGGATGACAGTGCTGTTGTAGCCCCAGGTGCAAGCCATACTTTAGCGACGACCATTCGTTGGGTTTAATACATAGGTTATAGTGGTATTATAAATTGAGCCAATGCCTTACTACGTTGGCTTTTAAGGAATTAAAGTGTTCGAAAACCACCAATTAGACGCCTTGCCTCAACATCAAAAAATTATTTTTAAGCCGCTTGCAGAAAAGGCGTTATTACACGCTCAGCTAAGTTGGCTATTGTTTTATATTCCATTAATGGCTGCCTTAGCGGTGGTTTGCTTTTTTAACCACGCTTTTGCAGCTATTGCGCAAACACCGTTACTCATTGCTTTACCAAGCATTTTGGTTATCTCCTTACTGTATAATATCGTAAGTATACGATTGAAAGGAATTGCTATGCGCGAGCATGATATTGCGTATCGTAAAGGGGTTATCTGGCAACAAGTGACTGTTTTACCGCTGGCACGGATACAACATACTGAAATTCATCGTGGGCCCCTAGAGCGAAAATTGGGCTTGGCGAGCTTGCGATTATACAGCGCGGGTGGCATGAGTGCAGACCTTAATATCAGTGGCTTAAGCCATGACGATTGCAAAGACATTCGTCAATTTATTCAAAAGTACACCGAAGCGAGGCAAACATCTGTCCATAGTTCAGCGCCGCTTAGTGATAATAATGAGTTAGTCGGATGAATAACATAGTGTGGCAGCGTGTATCGCCCTGGGCGCTTGGTTATTTTGTATTACATTTTGCGTTTCGATTTGTAAAAGACGGTATTTTTAATTTACTGCCAATTTTGGTGGTGTTTGTTACCCAAGTGCAAAACAAGCTGTTTTGGGGGCAGGTAGCTGTCGCAATAGCGGTTGTTGCGTTATTGGTTTATGCGTTTGCCTATTACGTTAACTTCCGTTTTTGTATTTCTGATGAGCATGAGATCTTGCTCAATAAAGGGGTGTTTAAAAAAGAGCGCTTAACGCTTAACTTTTTAAGGGTGCAAAACGTTAATATTACGGAGCCGTTTTATTTTAAACCACTTGGCTTAGTTAATTGTATTTTTGATGCCGCAGGTAGTGTGGGTCAAGAGGCTGTACTACCAGGGGTGACAACTCAATATGCTGAACAAATACGCGAGCAGGTGCTGGCTTTTAAAGAAACGCAGCAAGCAGATGAGTTGCAACCACGTACTGAAGATACACGGCCAAATGCTATGGAACATCACTTAGCGCTAACGAATAAAGAAGTTGCGAAGTTTGGCTTGATGTCGAACATGGCGATTTTAGCGCTGGCTGCGCTTGCGCCATTTATGAATGTGATGCTGGATTTTCTAGAAGAAGTCGTGATCAACCGCCTTGAATCTTTTTATCAGCAAGAAGTTGGCATGTTGGTGGATGCAGCGGCGTTAGCTGTTTTTTCGCTACTTGTGGTGATCGTTGTGATTGCGGTTTTGTTATCGATATTGATGTCGTTAATTCGCTTTTACAATTATCAGTTGTGCTTTCAGGGAGGAAAATTTAAACGCATTGCAGGGTTGTTAGAACGTCATCAACTGTCGGTCAGTTTTGAAAAAGTGCAATCGATTGTGATTAAGCAAAACTTAATTGCGCGATTATTAAAGCGTTATACCGTGCAATGTTTCCAAGCTTCTAGCGGTGGCTTTGCGGGCGCTAAGAGTAAACAAAGTTTAGTAATGCCCGTGCTTGATGTTGAGCAAGTTAACCAGGTGTGTCAGTGGTTGTATCCATGGCTTGATTTTAAGGCCCTTAATTTTAAAAGGGTTGAAAGAGCATTATTAATTAAAAATATGTTCGTATACGCCTTAATTCCTAGCTTACTCTTTGCTGGGCTGTGCATGATGAGCGACACGCTAACACCTGCTTATGGGGTATTAAGCTTTTTGCTGTTAAGCGTTTTAGTGTATTTATCATATAGTCGTTATGGCTATTACTTTTACCAACATGAAGGCCGCTTTTATGGAGTATTTCGCAGCGGTATGATTGGCGTACAATATAGAGTCTTTGAGTTATATAAAGCACAAAGCACACACAGTACGAGTACTTTCCTGATGCGTAAAGCGAAGTTGAAGAGCTTGTCTATACAACTTGCAGCAGGCATAGTTTCCTTGCCTTACCTCACGACAGAACGAGCTGATGAGATTATCAACTTTACTTTGTACCAAGCTGAATCAGATCTACGAAGTTGGATGTAAAAAACATGCAATTGCAAATAATTATCAATTGCATTGATCTATTTTAAATTCACTTTATACTTAATCTCATCTTATCTCATTCAATGCGGGGTTATGATGGCATTAGTACTTTGTTTAATCGCCTTTTGTTGTGTATTGCTATTAATGTGTAACATACGTAGCCAGAAAAAAAATTCACAGTCTTGTATACGTTGTGGGGTGTTTGTTATTGGTAGTTTGATTACCCTTGCTATGTATAGTGCGGGCCTTGGCGTGTTACGTACTATATTGGTATTTGTCGTTTCAATATTCATAGTGAGTTTGTTGATCACTTTAGTACAGCCGTTGGATCTTGACTAGCAAATCAGTTGCACACGCTTTCTTACATTTTTATGCTCTCTTTTTATGCTTATTTATGACCATAATAGTTATAAATAAAATATCAGGGAACATGATGAAAAAAACACTACTGACTTTATCGTTATTCTTAGCCTCCCATGTGCAAGCGGCACCACAATGGCAAACCATCCATACAGAGCATTTTAATATTCATTACAGCGAAGAGAATGCTGATTGGGCACGCTCAGCTGCAAATGAGTTAGAAATAGTGCGCGCTAAGGTGCTCGAGCAACAAAATCGTGCGTTGGATGAAACAGTTGATGTGGTCGTGTTTGATCCGCTCAATGCAGCGAATGGCTTTGCTTTACCTGTGTCTAATAAACCCTTGATGGCACTTTTTACTACACCACCGCAATCAGATACGGTAATTTCTAATAGTAGTGGTTGGCAGCAGTTACTTGTTTTACATGAGTACATTCATTTAGTGCACTTGGCACAACCAACACGCAGTCAATGGCGTCAAAAACTGCGTAATATTTGGGATCTTTATGATATTAGCTACAGCGATATGCCGCGCTGGGTAGCCGAAGGTTACGCAACGTTACTCGAATCAAAAATGACAGGTCGTGGGCGCTTATTCGATAACTACAGTGAAGCAATTTTAACTGAGTTTGCTCAGCAGGGGGCTCTGCCCAGCTATAGCCAGTTAAATATCACTGATGGTGGTTATTTAGCTGGCTCTATGGCTTATCTAATGGGCTCACGCTTTTTAGATTGGTTAGAGAAAAACAGCTCAACACAAACTCTTGATGCAGTTTGGACCCGCATGCAAGGTGTAAAGCAGCGTGATTTTGATGAGGCTTTTACTGGTGTATTTGGTGACTCTGCAAGTAAGCTATATAGACGTTTTATTGCCGAATATACCTATCAAGCAATGAATAAAGAGCAAAGTGAGCAGTCACTTACTAGTGAGTTGTGGCTCAAATTAGATTTATATGCCAGCAACCCAACATTATCACCTAATAATCAACAGCTTGCAGTTGTGGAACGTGATAAAGAGGGGAAAACACAGTTATCCTTGTATAGCACAGAAGATAACCTCGAGGCGGCTGAAGAGTTTCAAAAAGCACAGCAAGAGTTACTTGCAGACGATCCTAAAGATATAGCCGATAAGCCGCCAGTGATATTTAAACGTAAGCAAAAGCAGCTACTTAATCAGATCAACCGCGCAGGTTTGCAAAACCCTCAGTGGCTAAATGACGAGGTGCTATATTTTTCGGCTTATAGTCGAGTCGATCACCTTGAGCTGCAACGATTATCTGACATATTTAGCTGGCATACAAAAACTGGTGAAGTAAAACAGCTTACCGAGTTAGCAGGATTGAGGCGTTTTACTATTGCTGATAACGGACAAGTACTTTACGCCGAACAAGTTAAGGGCGGTTACTCGGAGTTAGTGCGAGTTGACTTACAGACAGGACAAAGTCAGCCATTATTTGAAAAGAGTTTAGCAACGGTTTACGACTACCCTGTACTTAACCCAAATCAGCAGCAACTCGCGTTCCTCAAAACGGAGTTTAACTACAATTGGCAGTTGTATATACAAGGTTTGCAAGGGCAAAAAGCCTTGGCTGTGCCTATGCCAAAGGGTTATCAGTATTTATCCCAACCGAGTTGGAGTGAAGATGGTAAGCAGCTCTATTTTGTCGCGGGACTTACTGGTTCTACAGATATTTATCGTTATGATTTAACTTCTCAGCGTTTATTTAAACTAACTCAAGGACAGCAAGCAGTCGCTAATCCGTTACCATTGACAGAGCAAGAGTTGCTGTATTTCTCAATCAGTAGTGATGGCCCCGATATTATGAAGCTACAGCTAAGTGATAGTGAAGAAGTAACAGAGTTTGCAACGACGAGCATTGCACCACTATTACTCGTTAATGAGCACACTTTGCCAAAAGCTAAAGTCTATCAACAGCCTATCGGGGAGCAAATGAGTTATGATTTATGGCAGCAAAAAGCCACGTTTGCGCTAGGTGAGCAATATCACTCTGCTGCTGCGGCTTTACTTTCAGCCAGTGTTAAAGGCAGCGATCTGCTCAAGCAGCTTGATTGGCAACTCGGCTATAGCATTGACTTACATGACACAGCCTTAAAAGGCATTTATGCTCAGGCGCGTTACAGTGCGCTCGCGGTGAAGCTCGATAGTCAGTTATTTTCTTATGACTTGGATGCTAGCAAGCAGTATCAACAAAGCCTATTCGCAGAACAATCAGTACAAGGTGGTTACTTTGCTGCAAGTTTACCGCTGCGTTTTGGTGAATTTAAAGTACAACCAGAGTTGGCTTATAATTACTCTGAAATAGATGATGTAATTTATGACCAAAAGCAAAGTTCACAATGGCTTAGAGTCGCTGTTAAGCAATCGTGGAGTTATGACATACAAGATTTTGCAATTGGCCAGGCGGTTAATGCACGCTGGTACAGTGGTGACAATGAGATACAAAACTGGCAGGGCTATGATCTTGCTGCACAGCTGTTCGGCAAAATATTCGATATTCCTTTATACGCCAATTTCAGCCAACAATATCGAGATGACAGTGAGCTGGCATTGGGTGGTTTTAGCTCGTCTTTATTATCAAAAAACACTCGCAGTGACTATGTTTTTGCACCAGAACTCCCTTTTTATAGCGCGCTCGGTAATCGCTACCAAGGCTATGGAGGGGGGATTAGTTGGGAAGAAGGCATGCCATGGCTTTATTACCAACAACATCAAGTTGATCAACACGTGTATGGCCAAAGTTACGGTATTAAGTGGCAAGGTCCGTTTAGTTTTGGCCTTGGTCCTGCAGGGTTAAATGATCTGCAGTTTGACTTTGGCTTGGTCAAAGTTGAAGGTGATAGTTTTGCCGATGAGCTCAGAGGCTGGCTCGGGTTTTATTATTCGCTGTAAATGTTAATAGAGGCCAGCTTTGCAGCGTAAACATTGCGTTGCTGCTGGTCTTTTTCAAGTTTTATTGCTTGTTTTAATAGTTTGTGAGCATCATTTAAATTACCTTGTTGATAACGAACTTTGGCAAGCGCGACATAAGGTTCAGCTAAATAAGGTGCTTTTTCCATTGCGTCAGTGATGTGCTTTTTAGCACTCATTAATCGACCTCTTAATGCTTCGTTTTCACCCAGCGCAATTAATTCGAAAGGATCTTTTTCTTGTGCGCTTAATAATGAGTCAAGTTGTGCAACTAATATTTCATTCCCAATATCCTCAGCAAGAACTTTATAATTACTCAATAAGTTTAAACTTTGCAGTTGTTGATCGAGTGCCTTTTGATAGATCTGTTGGCTGGTTGTTAAGTCGTTAACACGTCGGTGTAGTATGGCTGCAAGATTAAATAATTCAGGGTTGCTTGGAGTGTATTGATGCGCTTTTAATAGCAAGCTATAGACTAAGTCGTAATCTTGTTTTAGCAAGGCATCAGCTGCTAGATTGCTGTAATACTTAGCAACGAGATCCTCATAACTGGCAGTTCCGACATAAAAACTACCCTGTGAAGGAAAATAATCAATAAGCACGCCTGGTCTAATGAAGTTGATATGACCCTTTTTCTCAATTAAAGGGCGGTATAACTTAGTGCGAAAGTGATTAGCCACAAAGACTAGATTACTTTCTTTACCATAGACCGGTTCACTCGTCATTTCTTGAAAACTAGTCTCAAGGTTAATTAAGTTGGCGTAAGCTTGCGTTAATATCGCTAGGCTTATGCAGTTACCATGGGCTGATTCAATCGTTTGTTGTGCTGTAAGGGTATCACCGTGATAACTAAAATGATTTAAGCTACGCTCAATGTAGTTATAAACAATAATATCGTCGGTTAAATCATTTTGGCGCTGTTTTTCCACATAGGCTAGAAATGTTTGTACTTCATTATTAGCAAGTTGAAAAATAACTTGCTCAGTTGCAACAGGGCGTAACTTAAAAAGCGAGTGGTTGAGCAAGCTCGTAAGTGATGGAGCTGTGGGAGGGGGCGATTCCGTACTTTTACAAGCCGTTAATAAACATATTAAAAGTAATAAATAGTAGAATTTCATAGTTACCTCAGCGTTTCAATCAAAGTACGCTGAGGTGATTATTTAATCAAGCATTTAATTCGTTTGTTGCGCGCCTGTGCTTACGGTTTTTTTGAGACTGTTTTTTACGATTACGGCGACTCAGCCATAAGTAAAATCCCGTGCCAGCAAGCCATACTGGGCTTAGCCCAATGACGCACCATAAGATTTTACTGAGTAAACCTGCAAAGTAGCCAAAGTGGAGTTTTCTAAAACTATCAATTACTTGCCAACCAATGCCCACTTCGCGAATATCCCAGTTTGCCATATGTTCACCGGTTTGTTTGTTATAACTAACTGTGTTGGCGTATTCGCTTGCCAGCGGGTTACGGCTATCCACTTCGCCGAATAGCGTGATATTTTCATCAGGTTCAAGTGGCATTACTAAAAATGTGCCGTTAAAAGTGGGGATCTGCTTTTTGCTATCATCAAGAATAGCTTGAAAATTAATGTTCTCGCTGTATAAGTTATTAGTGAGTATAAAATGCTCTTCTTCAGCGTGCTCCACGACTTCGTGGTACCACACAGCCCAATTGAAGTAACCACCAGTGATCGCCAATATCAAAATAATCGGTGAACCCAGTACGCCGGTCATTTTATGTATATCACTGAGTACAATTTGCAGCGTTGCACGCCAGCGCACTGAAAATAAACGCTGCCAGAATTTACGATAAATAATTAAACCGGTTACACCGAGTACGAATAAAAATATTGCAAAGAAGAAACCCAAAACAGTACCCGTTTGCCCTGGTAAAGACTTTAAATCATTGAGTAAAAAGGTGTAATGCAGCTCTAAAAACCAATCGGTAAAGTAGTGGCTGGTACCAACGGGTTGCGACAAAACCTCTCCAGTATATTGATTTAAATGAAACTTATACCAAGAGTCAGTACCGCGTTTTACTAAATAAACGCGATCGGCGGTGTTATCATTAAAAATCTCCCAACTACCTACGACATAATCCGGAAATGTGTTTTCTGCCACTGCGATCAGGTTATCAATAGGCTGTCGCTCTAAGGAATTGTTAACAACAAAGTGGCTATCAGGCATCAGCAGGCCATCAATTTCACTTTTAAATACTAATACACTACCAGTAATACTGATCACGATGAGTGGCACTAAAGCGCAAAGGGCAATCCAGCTGTGTATTTTAAAAAGTGTTTTTCTCATGGGCCAACTAGCTATTAACGTAAATTTACTGGCATGATAACAATTCTCAGTGTTATTTCAATTTTAGACGGCAATTTAACCGTCGCTTTTTAGCCGACATAAAAGCATTTCAACTTGGCAACTGTAAGCTTATCTTGCCGCGTTGTACCTGAACTAATTTTGTACTGTTGGTTGCTTGTTTACGTTAGATCTTTACAATGCCGCCCCTTGTATAAAGCACGTAAAAACAGTGCTTTACAATAATTTTCTGTTTTATTCATACATTGCTAACTTATTAATCAATTACTAACGAACGAGGTTTACTTTGGCGCATTACCTGCCTATTTTATCGTCATTTATTTTGGTGTTTAGTTTTTTACCGCTACTCAATAAAATTAGAAAAAACCGCAGTGTATCAGGGTTGTCACTATTGATGATGAGCTTTGGTGTGGCGCAAAGTATTTACTTCATTACTTATAATTTGTATTTTTCGCGCTTTTACATGGTATTACCATTTGTGGTGACGGGGTGTTTGAGTGGATTAATTTTGTATTATTTTGCGCGTTATAACGCAAAGCGTGAAGAGCGAGTGCAACTAGCAGCTATGCTTGGCTTCTCCCTATTACCATTCTTACTGCTGCTCAACCCAGCTCTTGAGGTTGCAACAGTACTTACGTGGCTTACTTTTGTAGGGTTAATTATGAGTTCAGTAAGAGTGATGCCACAAACCTATAAAACATTGCGCAGTGGTGATATTAGTAACCTAAGTGCCCGTTATTTCAGCTTGCAGTTTATTGCTGGTGTTTGTGGCTTATTTGCAGAGCTTGCAATGGCAGCGCCTAGTACTTCGCATATTTTAACGTTTGTAATGATCTTACTCACCAATGCCGCTCAACTTGGTTGTATTCAATATTATAAATTACGCCCTGCTATGATTTAATTTACCTGAATAAAAAACATTCAATTTAAAAGTTACTGGTTTTATGGCAAATTACTCTATCAAAACAAAAAGGATAGAGTATGAACTGGAATCAGCTCGGCTATTTATGCCGATTATTTTTGCCATCAAGTAACCTTACATCAGCGCAAAAAGCTCAATTAAGCAGTGCTAGGCATTTACGTATTTATAAGTGTGGGCAGCCAGACAGTTCACTTGCTACGCAATTATCGGCACATATTATAAATAGTAGTACGGAGCATGAGCAGCAAAAGCTGGCGCTATGCTACGAGCAATTACCCAGTACAATTGACTATCGCGGCTTTGAATACAAAAATAAGGTAAGTTACTTGGCGGTTGTTTTTGCCATTTTTATCGCGATTAATGTTATTTATCAGCTTTACGTAATACCAACCTTTGTAGCTGTATTTAATGACTATCAGGTGCAGCTGAATAGTTCATTTAGTTACGTAACGCAATTTTGGTACGTATTTGTATTATTACTAGGATGCCTTTTTATAACCACTTGGCTCAGTGCTATACGTTTAAGTCAAATAAGTAATTTACTTAAAGCTTATAACTCCCCCAGTATATTTGATTTTATAACCCCACAAAAAATTAAGCGCCAGCATATTGCCCTTATTGCAATACTTGAGTTTCCAATTAAAGGCTTGAAAGAAAATTCGGATATTCCCGAGCTTGATCACTTACACAGTTGCCAACTACACGGCTTAGATATAAGTAAAGAGTTTGCCTTTTTAGTAAAACAAAAAGCGTTAGAGTTAAAGCAAGATGCCAACGCGCACCTTAATAAACTTATCAGTGTTCTAACTATTGTGATGGTTCTTGTTATCGCACTATTTTTAAAAGACGCTTACCAGCCTATTTTTGCACTTGGAGAAATATTATGAGATACAAGGGGTTTACCCTCATAGAGCTGATGGTGGTTATAGCTATAATAGGTATTCTAGCCTCTGTAGCATTGCCGCAATATAGTAAATACATTCAACGTAGTGAGCTTGTAGAGCCACTAGCCATGGCGGCAACCATTCGCGAAGATGTCGCTGCATTTTATTTAGAGCAAGGGCGGTTTCCTGTTAATAATGAACAAGCGGGCGTACCGAACGCTGAGCTTTTGATTGGTAATAGAGTCACAAGCATTACTGTTGAAAGTGGTGCTATTCATATTAACCTTGGTAACAAGGCATCAACCCCATTACAAAAAACAATATTGTCATTTCGTCCAGCGGTTGTGACCGGCAGTCCAACGAGCCCGATCACTTGGTTGTGCGGGTATGATCAGCCAGTAACAGGTATGCAGGCGGTGGGTGAAAACAAAACTAATGTACCCAAAGAACTTTTGCCGTCATCATGTATTAACCGATCTTTTTAGAATTAAAGGACAGCAATGCAACTAACTATCCACCAAATAGATGCGTTTACTAACGAGTTATTTAAAGGTAATTATGCGGCGGTAATCGATTTAGACACTTGGCTTGATGATGAGCTGATGCTTAAAATCGGCGCGGAAAATAATGTCTCAGAAACAGCGTTTACTTGTCGCCAAGCCGATGGCAGTTATGCCATTCGTTGGTTTTCACCGTTAATGGAAATTGACTTTTGTGGGCACGCCACTTTAGCGGCTGCTTTTGTATTGTGTGAACAGCATGATTTATCGCAAATTCGTTTTCAGGCAGCTGCAGTAGGCGAGTTAATCATTAATAAAAATAATGATGGCAGCTTTGCTATGACCTTTCCAAAGCAAGCACCGATTGAGGCTGAAAATATACCCGTTGAACTATTAAACGGCTTGTCTATACAACCTATTAAGGTATTGAAAAATAAACAAGCTTACTTTGCAATTTATGAAAGTGAGCAGGATATATTTAACCTTAAAACAGATTCAAGCTTGCTAAAAACACTCGCTCCACTTGATGTAGTTGCAACCGCACCAAGCGCAAAATACGACTTTATTTCACGTTACTTTTGGCCAGCCAATGGCGGTGATGAAGATTACGTTACCGGCTCAATTCATACCGGTCTTGCGCCTTATTGGGCGCAGCAATTAGGTAAAAAAACCTTAAGTGCTTACCAAGCCTCTAGTCGTGGCGGCCATATGCAATGCGAAGTGAGTGAACATAGTGTTACCCTCACAGGATACGCAGTGCGGTATATGCGAGGCACAATTTATTTGTAAGTTTTTAATAGCGATTTTGCGGTAGTTTAATGGTGATTTGTGCGCCAAATGCTGTGTTAGCTAACTGCAATTGGCCGTTGTGCTTTTGCACAATATCATTACACAAGGCAAGGCCTAAGCCGTTGCCTTGTTTTTTGGTGGTGTATAAAGGTTGCAGGGCATTATCAATATTAGCAAAACCAGGACCGTTATCAGTCAGCTGTAATATTTGCATGTCGCTTTGTGCAAAACAGCGCAATGTTATGCAAGCTTGCTCTGCGCAGGCTTCATAGCTGTTTTTAAATACATTAATTAATAATTGTTCTATCAATAGTTTATCGGCAAAAAAGGATGGGGAGCCGGCGAAGTTAAGTTGAACGCTTTGTTCTTTGGCGTTGAGTATTGCGAGCGCTTTTAAATCAAAGGTTTGCGGTTTTGCGCTCGGTAAACGACTTAACTCTGCATAGGCTTTAATAAAAAGCAGCAGTGACTCACTGCGCGATTTAATCCGTGTTAGCACTTGTCTCGTTTGTGTTTCGTCTAATTCATCTGCCGCCATTAGCGTATCTGTCATTGAGGCCATAGGTGTTAGAGAATTATTTAATTCATGGGACAAAATACGAATTAAATCTGCTTGTGATTGGCGCTTTGCATCTTGTAACTGATGGCCAATGTAGCTTGCGGTGATCAGCGTTTGTTTCGCGTCGGTTAAGGCGATACTTTGTATTTGCCAGTTTTGGTTTAAGTTAGCGTGGCTACATTGCTTGTTATCAAAACTAAAACCGCACTCAGTGAGTGGCATACCCCTTAGTAATGGTGTTTTCAGCTGAACATACATTGGGTGGTTAAAAAATATTAACTGTTGTTGCTCGTTAAATAATGCAATAGGGTGCGGCCAATGCTGAAAAAGCCCATCAATTAAGTGCTCAGAGTGAGGTTGTGGTGTTGTAAATAACGTCTCAATTTGTGCGCCGAGTATTGCCCATGGGGAGCTTGGATCACTGTAGCCTAAGCTAAGATTACTTTGCCCTTGCTGCTTTGCATCAATATAAGCTTGTAATTGTGCCACGGGTGAAAAATGAATATGGAATAACCGATAGGCGCAAACAATCAATGCATAACTTAAGCAAACCCCTAAAGTGACGGTGAGTAGAATATCTTGGCTTAGTTGGTACACTAAAGCAGCTGTAGGAATAAGAATTGCGGCAAATATGGCGCTTAAAATGGCAATCATCTTGGCTTTATGGCTCATTTTAAAATGATTCATCCAAACCCTCTAATTGATATTTTTCCATACGCCGATAAAGCGCGTTACGAGAAATACCTAAGCTTTTAGCTGCCGCAGTGATCTGCTGATTATGTTGTTGTAGTACTTCGACTATGCGTTGTTTTTCTAGCTCCTCTAAAGTCAGCGCAGGGATAGATTGACTTTGTGTTTTTTGATTGTCGAGCATGATATGACTTATTTCTATTGCTTCACTGCTGCAGATCAGCATTGCACGTTCGATTACATGACTTAATTCTCTAATATTGCCAGGCCAAGGGTGGTTTTTTAGTAACTCGCGAGCACTGGCGGATAATGGCAATATGGGTTTGTTGTATTTAGCCGCAAACTGATTGATAAAATGTTCGCACAGCGCAGAGATATCGTCTTTACGTTCGCGTAGCGCAGGCAGACGAATGACAAAGGTATTTAAGCGATAATATAAATCTTGGCGAAATTGGCCGTTTGTAATTGCGCTGGCTAAGTCTTGATTGGTAGCTGCGATTAGTCGCACGTTTACACTTTCGCTGGCGTTTGCGCCAAGCGGAGTAAACTCACCTGTTTCTAACACCTGTAATAATTTCGGCTGTAAATGAAACGGTAAAGTGCCGATTTCATCCATAAACAACGTGCCATTTTTAGCACGGCTAAATGCGCCAACGCGGTCTTGCTTGGCATCGGTAAAAGCCCCTTTATGATGTCCGAATAGTTCACTTTCAAATAACGATTCTGCTAATGCCCCCATATTGAGACTTATCAGTGGCGCTTCACAGCGGCCACTGAGCAGATGAATTCGCTTTGCTAATTGCGATTTCCCGGTACCGTTTTCACCTAAAATTAATAAGTTCGCATCGGTCGGCGCCAGTTGCTTGATGAGTGTCTCGAGAGACTGCATCGCGCTAGATTGCGCGATCCAACTAGTGTCCACAGGCTTTGCCGTTACGGACTTAATATGATTAGCAATTTGGCTTAGCAATTTTTCTTTACGCCATGGTTTTTCAATGAAATCTTTTGCGCCATTTTGTAAGCCAGTGACTGCCAGCTCAATGTTAGCCCAAGCGGTCATTAAAATGACGGGAATATTTAATGGGTTAATTTGTGCAAGTAACGCGAGCCCTTCTTTTCCTGAGGTGGTATCACGAGTAAAGTTCATATCCAATAACACCAGTGCAGGCGTTAATCGGCTAAGCAATTGCATGCATTGCACCGGTCCATCAGCTTCAACCACGCGATAACCGGCTTGCTCTAACAGTAATGTGAGTGCAAAGCGGATATCGTCATCGTCATCCACAACCAAAATAGTGGGTTGGTTCATAATGGTCGTATTGGCAGCGTTTGCTGCCAACTCCTTAAATTTATTGCTCTCTAAGCGCACGCATAGGATCAGCATTTATAATACGCCATACTACCAAAACAATGGCAATAAAGACGATAGCAATCAATAAACTAGTAAATATTGTAAGTGCTTGCCAGGAAAATGCCGGCAACAAAGGTATTTGCAATTGCAATAGTAAGTAAATACCACATGCAAGTGTAATCGCAATGACAAGTGCGCTCAGCAGTAAACCATTAAAGCTTTTAATGGTGCGTTTCATCAGATTACTACGACTTGCTCCTGTTGCCATACGGATGGCAAGCTCAAAGCGTTTTAGTTCAGTAAAGCTCATTGCCATACCATTACTGCCCACCGCGGCTAACAATAGTGTTAATACCGATAATGCACTGATAAAGTAAAATTGTACGCGAGGTGGCATTGTTTGCTCATCCCAGCGTTCAGTCAGAGTTCGAGCTTTAACTTCGTTGACTTGTGGATGAGCACTTTTAATTGCTTGAATAATGGTGTTTTTATCAAACTCTTGCCCCTTGGGCAATTGCATCACCAAGTTTATTGTTGAGGTGTTGCTCTGGTCAGTATAAAGCATAGCTGGGTAGCCTTGATTTTTAGCCATGATAGTATAGGTATCGGCAACCACTCCAATGATACGTCGACCAGCAATATTTTTTCCTACCACAGATTCAAGCGTACCGTCAGTCGAGATTTGTTTGGCAAAGGTCTCGTTAATAAGCGCCACATCATCTAAATCTTGGTATTGTGTTTGGCTAATATTTTGCCCAGCTAGTAGGGTCAAGCCAAATGTATCCACGTAATCAGCTGCTATATTAATATTCATAAAGGTGAACCTTTTTTGGGTTTCATCATCCTGATTCATACGAATTGTGGTATTAAAATTAAACGGTTCACCTTGGCTTTGTAATATGGTTATATTCGGTTGAATCTTTTGCACAGCCTGACTTAATTGGCGCTGTATATCGAGGGTGCCCAAAAAGCGTTGCTTCGCTTTTTGCTTGCTATCTTGGTCATTATCTTGCGCTGCTTTTTGTGCTTCCAACTCGGCATTCGTTAAAAGCGCTTTCTCGTTATTGTGTAGGTTTACCTGGGCAACAAGTGTATTACCAGGGGTGAAACCTAAATCGACATTTAAGCTGTTATAAGCGGCATTCGCTAGCATGGCGGTACCCGTTAATATTACTGCCGCAGAGCTTAATTGTGCGATAAACAATGCGCGACTAAGGGTGGTGATTTTCCCTGCATTAACACCTTTATTGCCGTTATTTAAATTGCTAATCAGTTGCGTTTGATCAAATTGCTGGGTTGATAAAAACGCAAAAAACAAGTTGATAGTTAAAACGGCCACTAGCGCAACCAATATAGTTACGGCGTCAATTTTTACCAGTTCGAGCATCTCTATATTACCGCCACTGATTATGGGTAATATGCGGATCAACCAAGCTGCACCTAATAAACCTAACACTGCGGCAAGTAAAAAGGTGCTGAGATTTTCTAAAAAACTCATCACCAGGAGCTTGTTGCGGGTAGCACCCATGCATAGGTGAGTAGCAAATTCTTGTTCACGTTGCTGATAGTGAGCAATAAACAAATTGAGCAGGTTTAGGCTTGCCATTATGAGTAGAATGATTACAGCGGCAAGTAAAAACCAGATCATAGTCTGTTGATCAGCCATTAAACTATCTCGATAGAGAATCGCAGTACTTTTTGGATTCATGCTTTCAAACATTTGCTTCATCGGGCCAAGTTGTTCACTTTCTTGTTGGTAATATTGCTGCCAGAACTCTTCGATGTCGCTTGTTGTCATTGCTTGCTGAGTTTTTCTAAAAAGAGGTTGCAGGCTGCCATCAATCGTCATTTGTGTTGGCTTTGAAGCTTGCTCTGCTAAATTGTAGTAAAGCCATATTTGCTGGGCGTGCTTTTCGTCATTTTCCGATAAAAAAGATGAAAAATCAGTAACAACGCCACGAACTTGCAGTGATTTGCCTTCAAGGTGCAAGGTTTGACCGATTACATTGCTGTTATTTTGAAATGCACTGTGCCACAGGCTTGCGGAAATCCACACTGCATTTTGGCTATTTTCTTGACTTGGTCGTTCGCCAGCTAATAACTCGCCGCCGACTACCGTCATAAAGTTATCACTGGCATCAAAGCGCGATACAGGATAAGTAAACTCATCCACTTTTATAGCACTATCATCTGCTTGAAAGCCTGCAAATTTGCCATACTGTTTATATTGTTCGGCTAACAGCGCAAGGCGTTTAGTGGTAAATATTGATACTCGCATATCGTCTGAGACAGCCATAGTCCGATTAATTGAATAGAGACTTTGCTCGTCTTTAATATCGGGTAGCGGTTTAAAAATTAAGTTGCTACTCATTGCTACCACAACCAACACGGCTGCCAGCGTAAAGCTGAGTGTAATTAAAATGGGCAAAGATAGGCGCGGCAAAGTAAATAGCCTTAAAATGCCATGGCGCAGAGCGCGAAGGTAAAAACTCATGCTACCGCTTCCTTATGCTCAACAAGTACTTTGCCGTCAAATAAGCGAATTTGACGCTGTGCCATTTGGCTATACCGTTCGTCATGGGTCACCATGACTACAGTGGCACCTTGTTTGTTTAGCTCTAGCAAGAGTCGCATTACAGCATCGCCATTTTGGCTATCTAGATTACCAGTTGGTTCATCCACAAGTAGTAAGTCGGGGTTGCCAACTAGCGCGCGGGCAATCGCAACGCGCTGTTGCTGTCCGCCAGAGAGTTGGCTTGGTTTATGATGTAAACGGGCGCTCATGTTAACTGCCGCTAATTGTTGCTCTACGGCGGCCTTAATATCTTTACTTGGCGTACCTCGGTGCTCCAGCGGCAAAGCCACGTTTTCAAATACGGTTAGGCTATCAATCAAGTTAAATGATTGAAATACATAGCCAATATGCTTGTTCCTAACTCTAGAGCGTTGATCAATATTGAGGCTGTGAGTGTCAATGTTCGCCAGTTGATAGTCGCCATCGGTTGGCGTATCCAGCAATCCTAAAATACTCAATAAGGTTGATTTTCCGCAGCCAGATGAGCCTGAGATAGCGATAAACTCACCTTTGTTTATTGTTAAGGAGACATCCTGTAGCGCATGAGTTTTAACTTGGCCTTTGCTATATACTTTATTGATGTTGTTAATGGTAACGAGTGCAGTCATGGTATTTTTCCTTAAAGTTTTTCAGTATCTAGAGCCAAGTGGCTGTAAGTATGCCATTGGCTTAAATCATTTGTGATAATTTTTTCACCAGCGTTTGCACCTGCGGTGATGAGTAAATCTTTGCCCGTAAGCTCGCCAAAAGAGATCTCTTGTTGCTGCAGTTGTGCTTGATTAGCTAGATGTTTGTAGAGCAGTTGTGCGCTAAGCGGTTTTAACCCTGGTTGCTGGTTCACATAGAGGGCGTTTTCTTTACGCTCAACAAATACCAAAGCATTAACCGGTTGCGCAGGGCGCAAATTGGTTGGTAGTGGTTCATTCAGGTGTACTTCTGCAACAATAAAACCGTTCTCAACTACCGACGCTAATTGTTTTACTGTGCCACTGAGCATACCCGATGGATGTTTTAGCTCGACCCGGGCGTCTAATTGAATGCGCTCAGCTATGCGCTGGGGAATATTTAATTTAGCCATTAGTTGGCTTTTTGAGCCAACACGCGCCATTGCTTGTCCTTGGCTTACACGCTGCCCAAGTTCTATGTCTAAGCGTTGTAGCGTGCCTGCTATTCCCGCGGTGATCGTTAGTGCCGCTACTTTATTGCTTACTAAAGTTACTTGTTTTTGTTGTTGGGTTAACAAAATTTGCTGCTGTTCAAGCTCCAGCTTGTGCATTTCTTTTTGTTTTTCAAAGCGATAACTTGAAAATTCAAGGCGTTTTTTAAGTTGCTGATATTTTAAAGTGGCACGTTCTAAATCAATTTTGGCGGCAATCCCTTGTTCTGATAGACGTTGATTCGCATCGACATCTAATTTGGCGCTTTGTATTTGGCTATCAATATCGGCAAGTTCTGCTTGAAAGGTCAGTTGCTCATTTTGTTTTTGAAATTTAAATGCAGCAAATTCCGAGTGCATACGTTCTAGCTTGGCTTGTGCTTCAAAAAATTGCTGCTCTAAATCCGGGTTTATGAGTGTGGCAATCACAGTGTCAGCTTCAACCTCTGCGCCAGCGCGCAGGTAAATTTCACTAACTTGACCAACTGCTGGGGCACTAATTAGACGCTCATAGCGTGATGCATATTGGCCATACACAGGCGTCATAATATCAATATCACCTTGCTGGACAGTCACCACATTGAGAGTGTCTGCTTTAAGCTGTGGCACCGTAGGTTGTATTGTGAAGTAACCGATACAGACAAGTAGTATTACGGCAGTGATAAACAGAGCTATTCTAGTCTTGTTCGATTGTGTGGTTTGCTCAATATTAATATTCATAATCTAGTTATCATTGTGATTGTTGAGCTAGATAGTGAAAGTTTGATGCCAAAATTAAATATTGTTTAACTTCAAGTTGTTGAGTGATTTTTAGATGTTTTTTTATTTTTAACTGTTCGATATCGAACACGAGGTTGTTCGGTTTTGAAAGTAAAGCTGGCATAGCCAATTGGTCGCAGCAGCGATACTAGGTGTAACATGACTTTTTTGACTGATAACTGCCGTTTAAAATTAACATATCAAGCTAAAGTCTTTTTTATAGTAAAGACTGTAAAAAAATATGCCGGGGTTTGTAACAGTTGCTTACAAATGTCACGTTAATGTTTCATCTAGCTCTGGTATTATGGCTCAAGTAGAAAATTAAGGGGTAGTAATTATGCGAACAACGATATTGAAGTGGGCGCTTCCATTTGTTGCGCTAAGCTTAGGGGTTGCTGGTTTTGTAGGGATCAACGCGATTGCCCAAGAGCCAGAAAAAAAAGAAGTAGTTGATACACGGCCGGTGGTGAGAGTTGAACCCGTTGCAGCAAATAACCATCAAGTCGTTATAAATAGCTACGGCGAAGTTAAGCCACTGGAGAGCACTCGGTTATCAGCACAGGTGTCAGGTGAAGTTGTCAGCTGGCACCCTAATTTTGTTGCTGGTGGTATTGTTGCTCGTGGTGAGATCTTATTCACAATAGAAAAAGATAACTACCAAGCGGCTTTATTACAAGCGCAAGCTGAACTAGCTCAAGCTCAAGCGCAATTAATTGAAGAACAAGCACAAGCTAAAGTAGCTGAAGATGAAGCTAAGCGCTTTCCAGATAAAGAACGCACCGCACTTTTTTTACGTAAACCACAACTGCTTAGTGCCGAGGCGTCAGTTAAGTCAGCGCAAGCTCGATTAAAACGCGCGCAACGTGACCTAGATAACTGCGAAGTAACAGCCCCTTATGATGCACTTGTTGTGAGTCGTGAAATTGGTGTGGGCCAATATATCAATATGGGCACACAAGTGGCTGAGTTAAACAATATTGAAACTGCAGAAATTATTATCCCTATCGCTGGTTTTGACAGTGTATTTTTACCAGAACGTGTAAAAGGTATAAAAGCAACTGTTATGAAAACAGGTCTGCATGGTTTTAGCCGCGAAGCTAAAATCGACCGTGATTTAGGTGTGGTAGATAACGCAACCCGCATGAGCAGTTTAGTGGTGCGTATCGATGACCCATATGGCCTAATAAACAAGCAACATGCGATTAAGTACGGTACCTATGTGCAAGTAAATTTTGCTGGTGCTATGTTGGAGAATATCTACCGTTTACCGCAAGAGTTAGTCAATAATCAAACTGTGTGGATTGTTAACGCAGAGCAACAGCTGGAGCCTCGTAAAGTAAAAGTGATCCGTGAGGAAGGGGAATATTTTTACATTAGCGATGGTTTAGAAGCGAATGATCAACTCGTACTTACCTTACCTGAGTATCCGCAAAAGGGCATGGCAGTAAAAGTCGCTGGTGTTCAGGATGTTAAAAAAGTGGATGCACTAGATAGTGCCGCCACTGAAAAACTATAAAAGGTAGATTACGTTATGACTAACACTGAACTGCCTAATAATGAAAAACAAAGCGGCCTGATCGCTTATTTTGCTAATAACTCCGTCGCGGCAAATTTAATGATGGTTTTCATTATTGTGATGGGGATCATTAGCTTTTTAACCATTCAAAGGCAGATGTTCCCGAACATTGAAATTAATTACATTACTATAAATGCCAATTACCCAGGGGCATCGCCGCAAGAAATGGAAGAAAGTATCTTAATTAAGATTGAAGAATCTTTAAAAGATATTACTGAAATTAAAAAAGGCACCTATCGGGCATTTCGAAATGGTGGCAGCGCGCAGTTAGAAATTAATACTGATGCTGAGTTAACAGAGGTGCTGGATAAAATTAAGTTGCGAGTTGATGGTATTGCAACTTTCCCCGCGGGAATGGAACCGGTCACTATAAGTCAGATTGAGTTTCGCCAAGATGTAATTGGTATGACGCTTGTTGCCGATTTACCTCTTGATGAGCTAAAACCGATAGCTAACCGCATAGAAGATGAGCTATTGCAGCTATCAAATGTGTCATTGGTGGTTAATGATGTACCTTTAGATGAAATTGCCATTGAGATAGAGCCTGATACATTACGCCGTTATAATCTTACTTTGAGTGAAGTCGCAGCTGCAGTACGCCGCTATTCAGCAAACTTTTCTGCAGGACAACTGAAAACCGACTCAGGTGTCATATCCGTAAGGGTTGAAAACCAACTTTACTCTGGTGAAGAGTTTCGTCAAATACCAGTAAAAATTGGTGCTAATGGTGCAAAAGTATTACTGCAAGATATTGCAGTGATAAAAGATCAGTTCATTGAGGGCGAACGTTACTTTAAGTTTAATGGTGAAAACGCCGTTTACTTATCGGTCAAAGCGACAGAGGAACAAAGTATTATTCCTGTTGCGGATTCAGTAAAAGCATTTATAGATCAAAAAAATAAAGAGTTACCTCCGGGCGTACGTTTAGAGCCATTAATGGATATGACTTATTACTTGAATGCGCGTTTAGAGATGATGCTAAGTAACCTGATCCAAGGTGCTATTTTAGTGGCTATTATGCTGTCGTTGTTCTTGCGCTTTAAGCTTGCATTATGGGTAATGATTGGTCTGCCAGTGTGCTTTTTAGGTGCGATGATGATGATGCCATTGTTTGGCGTCACTATTAATATTTTGTCATTATTTGCCTTTATTATGGTGCTAGGGATTGTGGTGGATGACGCCATTGTCATTGGCGAAAGTGCTTATACGGAAATAGAGAAGAAGGGCGGTGGTGTTGTTAATGTGGTTAATGGCGCTAAAAAAGTCGCCACTCCAGCCACATTCGGTGTACTAACTACTGTGGCGGTATTTGCGCCATTTACCCTGTCTTCAGGCCCTGAGAGTGCATTCTTTTACGGTATTGCAGTGGTGGTTATGCTGTGTTTAATTTTCAGCTTAATCGAGTCAAAACTGATTTTACCAGCACACATTGCACATACTAACTTTTCGCCGATCAAACCAGATAGTTGGCGTGCGCGTTTTAATAAGCGTTTTTTTGGTTTCGTAAATGGACCTTATCGACGTTTTATCGTGCGTTGCGTTGAGTGGCGATGGGCTGTATTTTGCTCATTTATTGCTTTGCTAATTATTACCTTTGCTCTGATTGCATCAAACCAAGTGCGCACTGGTTTTATGCCTAAGATCCCGCACGATTTTCCGCAAATTAATTTAGAAATGAACGATAACGTCTCTGATATGCAAACTATCGAAGCAATACGTGAAATTGAAGCCATGGTGGTGGCGGTCGATAAAGAAACTGAGCGTGAGTACGGGCATAAGTTAGTTCGAGATGTATTAGTGTTTAACCAAGGCCGTACAGAAGCACAGTTATTAGCGCCTTTGGTTGAAGAGGATTTACGTCCTTATAATGCATTTGAGCTGTCTCGTCGCTGGCGTGAACGAATGCCAGTTATTGCCGGCGTTAAGTCGTTAACGATTTATGATGATGTGAACAGTCAAGGCGGTGGTGATGGTGAGTTTGGTTACTTACTGTATGGCTCAGACATTGACACGTTAAATGATGCAGGACGTCGTTTTATTCAACTATTACAGCAACAAGAAGGCTTGTTTGATATTAGTTCGACCATCGATCCTGCCAGTAAAGAAGTGCAAATGAGCTTAAAACCGGTTGCATATGATTTAGGCTTGGATTTAGCGTCGATTGCAAATCAAGTCGGCGCCAGTTTTTACGGTGGCGAGGCACAACGTGTTATTCGCCGTGGCGAAGAAGTACGCGTTATGGTGCGCTACCCTAAATTGACCCGTGAAGCATTTTCATCACTTAAACATGCTGTAGTTACAACACCGCAAGGCAAAGAAGTGCTGCTTGGTGATGTAGTAGAACTGACGGAAACACCTGGGATCAGCTATATTCGTCGCGAAGGTGGTTATCGTACTGTTTATGTTTATGGCAATATTGATGAAGAAGTGATTGAACCAAACGAAGTAATAAATCAAGTCAAAGACAAACTGTTACCGCAGCTTAAAGAAGAATTCCCTACTGTTAAATCGGAGCTAGGTGGCGCAATTGAAGAGCAGCAGGCGCAAGCCAATCAACAGGTAATGTTCTTTTGGGGGGGGATGATTTTAGTCTATATCTTATTAGCTGTACCGCTAAAAAGTTATGCGCAACCTTTGATTGTGATGTCGGTGATCCCATTTAGTTTAACTGGCGCAGTTTGGGGCCATTACTGGTTTGGCTTAGATCTGACCTTAATGTCTGGTTTTGGTATCATTGCAGCAGCGGGTGTGGTTATTAATGACTCGCTGGTAATGACTGACTTTGTTAATCAAGCGCGCCGAGAGGGGATCGCGATTAAAGATGCGGTAATAGAAGCAGGTTGTGCGCGTTTTAGGCCAATTTTACTGACCTCGATCACAACCTTTGCAGGTGTATTACCGATCATGTTTGAAACCAGCTTGCAAGCCCGATTTGTCATACCAATGGCCGTGGCACTTGGTTTTGCAGTGATGTTTGCAACGCTAATTACTTTAATTTTGGTGCCGTGTTTATACATTATCATGAGTGATATAGGTAAAATGTTTAAAGCTTTTTTTATGAGGGCTGCTCACCTATTAAACCCTAAGGCATATAGCAGTTAAATACTGAGAATTAAAAGCCAATACTTTATGTGTTGGCTTTTTTGTTTTTATAGACCTAAGTATTGGTTTTTATTCACGGTTACATTCTTTAGTTTGATCTTTGTACTGTGTCACATTATACTCACGCTGTTTTGGCAAACTAATCGAAAGGTTAGGACGCAAAGTTTCCGGTCTAAGGTTTTAGCATGCTAAAACTAGGATAGCGGGGCCGTCGCACAGGGTAATATTAACCTCGCTGTGTGTCATTAGCCCTACAACGTATTGAAAAAGTATTTCTTTTATCCAATAAATACTGGATAGTACCTATTAGATGTTCTTAAGGTGTTGCTGTGTTTATGCATACGTCATTGGCCTGTGGTAATTGGATGCCAATAGGTTGTCTAAATCATCATACCCAATTATTTGTTGGTGATATGGTGACGGTGACTTTTTATGATACGCAAGGAGAGCTAGTCGATTTATCATTTAAATATGAAATTATCACTGAGGAACAGGGCGAGCCACATAATTGGCCGCGCTATGTTGCACAGTATATTAATACCCATATACCGCTTGTTGAAGCGGGTAGAATGACAGAGCAAGGCTTGGTTGTTGCTTATCGTTCAAATCAGATTTATGCGCTTGAGGGCTGTGGTATTAACCGAGCTGAATTAACGTTTCAGTGCATTGCTAAATGCGATGACTTTCCTGCTGTGAAGCCCGCATATGATTATATCTACCCTGAAAAATGCAGTACGTATAATGCCGGCGTAAAAGTATTACAGCCAAAAACGGGCTTAATATATAAATGCAAACCTTGGCCTTTCAGTCAGTTTTGTAATGTAAAAGAAGAAAATAACCCGCTTTATGAGCCAGGTGTAGGGCAAAGTTGGCACCTAGCTTGGCAGCAAGTTTCCCCTTAATGCTAGTTAGCATTTTCGGCCCACTCTTTGAGTGGGCTTTTTTATGTACTTTTGAAAATTATGGTAAACTCTCGTCATCAAAATTTTTTATTGGTTTTTCTGTGGCTTTATCAAACTTATCGTTGTCTTCTCTTTTAAATGCGCCTGTTGCACGTAAACAGCCGCACGTTTTAACAACGCACCAGCAAACACGCATAGATGATTATTATTGGATGCGTGATGACGAGCGCACAGAGCAAACTATATTGGCGCATTTAGCTGCGGAAAATGATTATTGCGAACAACAGTTAGCACCAATTAAGCCGTTGCAAACGGCTTTGTTTGACGAACTTAAAGACCGCATAGTGAAAGATGACAATACCTTTCCTGTTAAGGATGGTCAGTATTGGTATCACTCTGAGGTTCGCGGTGATGACGAGTACTCTCGTCACTACCGTAGTCGTGAAATAAACGCGACCGATAAGCAATTATTATTAGATGTAAATAGCTTGGCAGCAGGCTTTGAGTTTTATGACTTAGGCGAAGTTGCGATTAGTCCCAATGAGCAGTTGCTCGCTTACTCGCAAGATACTGATGGCCGCCGTATTTATACCGTAAAGTTTAAGACGATTGATAATGATAGGTTACTCGACGACGTATTAGAAAACACCGAAGGTCAGATTGTTTGGGCAAATGACAACAAAACAGTATTTTATGTAAAGAAAGATTTGCAAACTTTACTGGGCTATCAGGTTTATCGTCATGTGTTAGGAACTAAACAAGCACAAGATGTATTGGTTTATGAAGAGCAAGATCGTAGTTTTTTCATGGGACTTGGTAAAAGCCGTGATGAAAGCCTAATTATTATTGATTTAGCCACCACTGAAACTAATGATACTTGGGTATTAGATGCCAATCAGCCTAGCGGTGAGTTTACGCAATTAATGCCGCGTGAAGAAGGCCATGAGTTTGATATTGATAAACTCGGAGATACCTTTTATATCGTGACCAATTGGCAGGCTAAAAACTTTCGTTTAATGACTGCGAGCGCCGCAACAGTTGCTGATAAAACGCAGTGGCTTGAACACACCCCTCACAGAGCTGAAGTACTGCTTGAAGGTGTTGAATTATTTAATGATTTTTTATTGTTAACAGAGCGAGAGCAAGGACAAACTCGCTTTATTGTGATCAATAAGCAACAGCAGCGTATGACCTTAGAATTCGATGACCCCTGTTTTTATGCATCTGTGGCGATAAATCCTGAACCAAACTCTCAATCGGCACGTATCTATTATTCAAGTTTGACTACGCCAGGCTCGCTTTATGAGGTTAATCTAATAACTGCAGAGAAAACCCTGCTTAAACAACAGCAGGTGTTAGGTGAGTTTGATGTTGACAATTACGGCTCGGAGCGATTGATGATCACGGCGCGAGATGGTGTAAAAGTACCGGTGTCATTGGTTTATCGTAAAGAATTATTTAATAAAGACGGCACTAATCCGTTATTTCAATATGGTTATGGTGCGTACGGTATCACCATTGATCCGAGTTTCTCGAGTACTTCACTCAGCTTACTTGATCGTGGCTTTGTGTACGCTATAGCCCATGTTCGCGGTAGTGAAATGTTGGGGCGTCAGTGGTATGAACAAGGTAAAAAACAACATAAGCAAAATAGTTTTAATGACTTTATTGATGTGACTAAGTCACTTGTTGCGCAGGGATATGGTGCGCAAAATAAAGTGTTTGCTTCTGGCGGTAGCGCGGGAGGTTTGTTGATGGGCGCTGTTGTGAATCAAGCCCCTGAGCTTTACTTAGGTGTGGGGTGTCATGTGCCATTTTTAGATGTGCTAACCACCATGCTTGATGAGTCTATTCCGCTGACCACGAATGAATATGATGAGTGGGGAAACCCGAATGATCCAGATTATTATGACGTGATTGCAAAGTATTCACCGTATGACAATATTAGCGCTCAGGCTTACCCAAATATCTTAGTTACTACGGGGCTGCATGATTCGCAAGTGCAATATTGGGAACCCATGAAATGGGTGGCTAAAATGCGTGAATATAAAACCGATGATAATATTTTAGTGTTTAAAACCGATATGGATGCAGGGCATGGTGGCGCATCGGGTCGCTTTAAAAGCTTGGCAGAAAAAGCCCTAGAAATGGCATTTTTCATTAGCTTAGCTGAATAACATGGCAGCTATATGTGATTGAGTTGAGAGGTGTAGATATGTTTGAAGTGCATGGAAGTTGGGAATACTCAATAGAGCCGCCAATCATTTATATTAAAGTCATTGGTTGCTTTAACCGAGAAGGGGTCATTGCGTTTGCTAACAGTGTACAAGCCGACTTATCAACATTACCTGCAAACTCAATTGAATATGCTGTAATTAATTTAGCTGAATTTGAATTAACCACCGCAGATAGCTTAGCGGTGGCAACCGAGTATTTTCATGGCGTTAAAGCGCGAGGCTATAAACGCGTTACCTACATACAACCAAGTATTGTAGCTCAAAGTATGTTAGAAAGTGTTTGGCTTGGTAGTGGCATGGATGTGCAATTTTGTATGAATGCTCAGCGTTACTTAGCACAGTACCCTGAGCATCAATATGTAAAAAATTGGCTATGAGTAATCACGAACCAAGCCTTTTACAAAGCTTGGAGTTAATTAATTTAAGTATGCTTTTAACATCCAAACCAGTTTTTCTTGCTCAGTGATGTAATCACCCATTAATGATGCAGTACCTTCATCTTGTGCATCACCCGCCTGTTCTAGAATTTCGCGCTGCATGTTAATTAATGTGCTATACCCTGCTAGTAGATTTTCTACAGCAGCCTCACCATCACTAATATTCTTAGCTTCTTTAATTTTGCTGATCTCTAAATAATCAGAAAACGCATGCAGTGGCGCACCATCAAGGGTAAGAATACGCTCTGCTATTTCATCAACTTTTAATAGTAGTAGGTTATAAATTTCTTCAAACTTAACGTGTAACTCAAAAAAGTTACGTCCTTTAATATTCCAATGAAAACCACGAGCATTCATATACTGAATTTGATAACTACTTAGCAGGGTATTTAGTGACTTTACGATATCTTCACTTTTCGCACTGTTAAGACCGATTGCGTTTACCTGTGACATATTACTCTCCTTAAATAAACTGATAAGTTATTTTCGAATGACTGATAGTAAGTATCAGCCATTATTGATGAACTGTAAAATGGTTAGAATCGATGATAGCCATAGCTTTTACCTATCAACAATAAACCACTCAAATAAAACTCGTTACTTTCGTAAGCATTACTGTAATAGAAATGGGTGCCAAACTTTAAAAATCTACCCCTTAGGGGAAAATAACGGATATTTACTTAAAGATAGAACAAAACCATGATCCAGAACAAACTTTATAATTACACTTTTTGACTGTCTACGAGGGTTTGATTTAGGTCAAGAGTTCAATTTTTAGCCGGCGCATAATCAACATAGATTAATTACATGGAGAAAGATCATGCGCGCTAAAACTAACAAAGAGAATAAATTTGAGTTGATAGTTATAGGTATAGCGTTGTTAGCATTTGTAGTTGGCTTGGTTGGCCACTTAGCAGGGGCGAGCTTTGCGAACTTTGCTACGTTTGGTTATATCGCCGCACCAACACCGTTAATCTTGGCAATTATCGCTTTTATTGCTTATAAAATAGCAGCCAGTGCACAAGATTAAGTTATTAGGTCAAGAATATAGCTCATTACCTGGCGTGAGTAGATCATACTGGTGTGGCTTAGGTGAAACACCTTGTGCTCTGCCATGCCATTGAGTTTGGTTTCATCGAGTAACACAGTGCCATCTGATTGACTGCCTTTTGCTATTAGTGGCATCAAGCCTATGGGTAAATCACCAGCAATACTATAAAGCTTAGCATTAAATGGCCAATCGCCATTTTCGGTGAGTAAAAATTCCACACTATTTCTTAAAAACACATCAAAGCCTTTTTGCTGCATCCTGCGCGCAATATGACTGCCTTTGTGAGGAGTGCCTAAGGTAATGACTTTTTCAACGTTTTGACTTTGTGAAGAGTTAGCTGCTAAGTAGGCTCGTGCCACTAGCCCGCCCATTGAGTGGCACACAAGTGCGGTGCTTTTATCATCAATAAAATCATCAATCTGTTTAAAAATAGCGGCACGATCGGGAGACAATGTATTGTAGGAAAGGTTGAGTATGCTCAAGCCTGACTTTTCTAGTTGCGAACATAAAGGGCGCATAACAAAGCCAGACATATACAATCCATGTAATACCACAACTTGCTTAACAGCCATACACCCTCTTTTACTAAATACACTTTACATTAATTGTACTGGTTTTATCTCAATGTTCACTGAATCAGAGCTCACCCATACATCACCATCTTGAATGGTGATCGTCAGTGATATATTGCGATCAACTAATGCCGCCAGCGCTTGAGTTGCAGCAAAGTCTAAACTGAAAATGCTTAGATTTTTAAACTCATACAACTTAGGTTGATGTTTTTGCCACCAAATTGCTTGGTTGTTTTCACCATAAGTGTATAACACCACTTTTTTAGATTTATTACAGGCTTTTTTAACGCGCTTCTCGTCTGGTAAGCCAAGTTCAACCCACAGCTCTATTTCTTCACTGTAGTTTTTATGCCACAGTTCAGGCTCATCATCAGCCGATAAACCTTTTGTGAATTCTAAACCATCACAGGCATTGAGTGCATACGCAAGCAAGCGGATCATCAAGCGCTGCTCAGTTTCTGATGGGTGTTGCGCCAAAGTTAAATTAAAGTCTTGGTATACGTGGCGGTCCATATCGCTTAGCGATAACTGCGCCTTAATAATCGTCGATTTAAGAGCCATAATAGTTTATTTGAAAAAATTTGCGCCAGTATAGCGCAATTACGACTGGCACTTGTGAAAATAGTACATAGTTAACCCCACAACAATTTTTAGTGGTAGGAGCCATGTATAAAAATTTGTATACACGGCTCTTTATGAGGGTTTAGGTAGTACCTGAGCAATGAGTATTTTAAATGAGTGTGTTAGTTGAAAATACTTTTCACATCTTGTTCATTAAACACATAATCTTTTAAGCAGTAGTGACAGCTGATTTTCACTTCTCCATTTTCGGCAACGTCATCTAACAATGCTTGTTGGCCTACATTAACCAGTGCGGTGATGGTTTTCTCTCTACTACAACCACATTTAAATTGGATTGTTTGCGGCTCATATACGCGAGGGTTATCTTCATGGTACAGGCGTGTTAATACCGTGGCGGCATCAAGCTTTAAGAGTTCTTCATCTTTAATAGTATTACTAAGCGCTTCTAAATGGATAAAGTCTTCAACAGATTTTTCTTTATTAACAGGGAGTACCTGTAGTAATAAACCCGCAGCCTTTGCATTATCTGCGGTGGTGTCTGTGGCAAACCATAGGCGAGTTTGTAATTGCTCTGACTGAGTGAAATAAGCTTCTAGACATGCAGCTAAGGTATCGTGCTCAAGCGGCACTATACCTTGGTAACGTTCTCCCTTGGTTGGGGTAATAGTCAATACCATTACACCATTGCCAATTAAATCTTGAATTGTTGACCCTGTTACTTCACTTTGTAAGCGAGCAATACCGCGCATGTTTTGTTTATGGTCACCATTGATAACGGCGTATTTCACTGGGCCATCGCCTTGCAGTTGCACGGCAATGTCACCTTCAAACTTTAAAGTCGCAGTAAGTAGACAGGTTGCGACCAATAACTCCCCTAATAGTGCTTGTACTGGAGCTGGGTAATTATGATTGGCAATCATTTCATTATAAGCTTGCTCTATTTGCACGAGTTCGCCGCGGACGTCTAGTTGATCAAATGTATAACGATGAAGTAAATCTTGTTGCATGAGTGGCTTTACCTAACTTGATTTCATTTTTAAAAGTTCGCGTCTTTGCTTTTTATCTGGTTTACGATCCGGATGCGGTGCAAAAAAGCTATTGTTCTTGCGCGCGATGCTATTGGCTTCGCGTTTTTCGATACTTGCATCTGATTCTTGATACAAGGTTTGAGCAATGGGGGCACTTAAGCGTTTATCAAGTAATTTAAGCACAGTGATAACTTTTTCATCAACTCCTTGAGCAAGTTTAATCACGGCATCTAATTCGACTATTTTGCTAGGTTTAGTGCGTTGACCATTATAATGCACTTTACCACCTTGCACCATGTCCCGTGCGATTGCGCGGGTTTTATAAAAGCGAGCAGCCCACAACCACTTGTCTAAGCGGACACTCATTGCTTCATCTTTTGACGTGGAATTACGGGTGTTACTTTTTGACACAATTGTACTCTTTAAAAGCGTGGTTCTGTAAGGCAAAATTTAGCATGAAACTTACTAACAAAGAAATAGTCGAAGCTTTTCAGGTTCATCGTAAGCGTTAATTTACCTTGTTTACAAAGTTTAATATTAGTGCGCTTGTTGAATGAAAAATGAAAAGGTACTATAGGCCAGCGATAAAGCAGTAAATTAAAATAAGAACATCATTTATGGAACAACGATTACAACAGCTAAAACACTTAGTAAGTAAATTACCCCATGCTAAATTGAGTTGGGTGGTAACGCTTTTAGCCGTTGTTTATATTGCCTTTTTAGCTGCAAAGTTATTTTGGCTAATATGGCCCTTGCCTGCTAACCAAAGCCTTTCTCCAAGCTATATTAATACTGCTACAGGTAAACCCGAACGCGTAAATACGCAATCAATTTTAGAGCAAAACTTGTTTGGTAAGGCTGATGCAGCCCCTAAAAAACCAGTAAGTAAGCAAACACAAGTTATTAACAATGCTCCAGAAACACGATTAAGTATTAATTTAACTGGTATCGTTGCGGTCAGTGGCAATGATCTGACCGGTTTGGCAATTATTGAATCTCAAGGGCAACAAACAACTTATTTAGTTGATGATGTTATACAGGGCACGCGCGCTAAACTAGCGCAAGTATTGCCTGACCGCGTAATTTTAGATGTCAGTGGTCGCTTTGAAACATTAATGCTAGATGGTATGGATTTTACCAAAACAGTATCAATGCCTGTACTTGCTGAGCGCGAAAGTGATGAGCCAGAACTTGACGCCGGCCCGCAAATGGAAAGTGATCGACAAATAGATGTAACAGCGGACCAAGATGTAAAAGAAGAAATTATAGAAACTCGGGAAGAACTGTTAAAGGATCCCGGTAAATTATTTGATTATATTCGAGTGTCTCAGGCTATGAAAGACGGTGAACTAGTTGGTTACCGTTTAAGCCCAGGTAAAGATCCTGCCTTATTTACTAAGATGGGACTACAAAATAATGATTTAGCTGTTTCGATTAACGGCTATCAACTAACTGATTTACAACAGGCCATGTCAGCTATTAACGAGCTGCGTAATAGCACCGATGCAAACATCACGATTGAACGTGATGGCGAGCAAATCGATGTACAATTTAGCCTGCAATAACCTAGCTTTGGAGTTCTAATATAATGGTTCACGCGCTACACCTCAAAAAAATCAGAAAAGGGTTAGCTAAGTACGCAACACTTTTTTTTGCGGCTAGTTTATCTCTATCGGTGTCTGCCGTGGAGTATGCTGCAAACTTTAAAGGGACCGATATTAACGAGTTCATAAATATCGTTGGTAAGAATCTGAATAAAACCGTCATTATTGATCCTAACGTGCGTGGAAAAGTAAATGTGCGTAGTTATGAATTGATGGACGAGGCGCTTTATTATCAATTCTTTTTAAATGTTTTAGAGGTTTACGGCTATTCAGTCGTTGAAATGGATAATGGCATTTTAAAGATCGAAAAAAGCTCTGATGCAAAAAAATCAAACGTGCCGTTAGTCACGCAAGATGATCAAGCTCGTGGAGATATGATGATCACCCGCGTTGTGCGCGTTAAAAATGTGAGTGTGCAAGAGCTTGGTCCATTAGTACGCCAGTTTAGCGATCAAAAGGATGGTGGTCATGTTGCCAACTTCAACGCCGCTAACGTAATGATGTTGACCGGCCATGCTGCGTCAGTAAATCGTCTTGTGGAAATTATTCGCTCAGTTGACCAAGCGGGTGATAAACGCGTTGATATTGTGAAGCTAAACTTTGCTACGGCAGATGATGTGGTTTCTGTTGTCGAAAATATTTATAAAGATAGCGGCAAAGGCAGTATTCCTGAATTTTTGATCCCTAAAGTAGTCGCCGATGGTCGTACCAATAGCGTAATTGTTAGTGGTGAAGGTCAAGCTAGAACTCGTGCAATTGAATTAATTAAACGCTTAGATGGTGAATTACAAAGCCAAGGTAATACGAAAGTAATTTATCTTAATTACGCAAACTCTGAAGACTTAGTAAAAGTGCTACAAGGGGTAAGTAAAACCCTAGCCGAAGAAGGCCAAGGTGCGGCAACTAAAACTCGTAGCCGCAGTCAAAATGAAACCAGTATTGAAGCGCATCCTGATTCCAATTCATTAGTCATTACTGCACAACCTGATACTATGCGTTCACTGGAGTCGGTTATTGAGCGTTTGGATATCCGCCGCGCGCAAGTACTTGTTGAAGCCATTATTGTTGAAGTAATGGAAGCCGATGGGATTAACTTTGGCTTACAGTGGATTACAGAGCAAGGTGGCATGATGCAGTTTAATAACGGCAGTACCGTGCCTGTTGGCTCACTTGCTGTTGCCGCAGAGCAAGCTCGCGATACGACAGTAACGAAAACCGTCACTGGCGATAATGCCGAATTAAACGAGTATGACGAAACAGTTGAAGGTGACTTAGGTCCTCTAGCTACATTACTCGGTGGTATCAATGGCTTAGCCATGGGTATTATCAAAAATGACTGGGGCGCGATTATTCAGGCGGTCTCTACTGATACTAACTCTAATATTCTTGCTACGCCTTCTGTTACCACTATGGATAACGAAGAAGCGTCAATCATTGTTGGTCAAGAAGTGCCTATTATCACCGGTTCACAAACTGGTTCTAACAATTCAAACCCATTCCAAACAGTTGAGCGCCAAGAAGTGGGTGTAAAACTAAAAGTAACACCGCAGATTAATGATGGTACTGCTGTACAGTTAACTATCGAGCAAGAAGTGTCAGGTGTAAGCGGTGCTACTTCAGTTGATATTTCAATTAATAAACGTGCAATTAAAACCACGGTGATGGCTGATGATGGTGGCATGGTGGTACTGGGTGGTCTAATCGATGAAGACGTGCAAGAAAGTGTGTCAAAAGTGCCATTGTTAGGTGATATTCCTATTCTTGGTCATTTATTCCGTTCAACTAGCACCAGTAAACGTAAACGTAACTTAATCGTGTTTATTCGCCCAACGATTGTTCGTGATGGCATTAAAATGAATAAACTCAGCCACAGTAAATATAACTTTATTCGTGGTGAGCAGTATAAACAGAAAGAAGATGGTATTGATCTAATGCCGCTCACTGAAGCGCCTATCTTACCTGAGTGGAATGATGCCCTGGTACTGCCGCCGACCTATGAAGAGTATTTAAAGCAACAAAACGCAGATGAGCGCAATAATGACTGATGCAATCACTGAGATCACCGATGAGCACGCTAAGCCGTTAGATAACAGCGAATTGATGACTAGCGATGACTTGGTCGAGCTGCCAAATAAGCGATTGCCGTTTTCTTATGCGCGACGTGCTGGCATGTTATTAAGTAAAAATAATGATGACCGAGTAGTTTTCTATCGTGGTGAACTCGATATAGATGCACTGCTAGAAGTACGCCGCATAGCTGGACATGGTTTTACGCTTGAGCAATTACCGGATGATAAATTTGAGTTGTTACTAGAAGCCTCTTATCAACGCGATAGCTCGGAAACCCAGCAGATGATGGAAGATATCGGTAATGAAGTTGATTTATTCTCGCTTGCTGAAGAAATGCCGCAAACTGAAGATTTATTAGCAGGCGATGATGATGCGCCAATTATTAAGCTGATCAATGCGATGCTCAGTGAGGCGATTAAAGAAGGTGCCTCGGATATTCATATTGAAACCTTTGAGCAAGAGTTAGTGATCCGTTTTCGGGTTGATGGTGTGCTTAAAGAAGTACTGAAACCAAACCGTAAGCTGGCCTCGTTACTTGTTTCGCGTATTAAGGTAATGGCGAAACTCGATATTGCTGAAAAGCGTATCCCGCAAGATGGTCGTATTAGTTTAAGGATTGCCGGACGTGCAGTTGATGTCCGGGTATCAACTATGCCATCAAGTTTTGGTGAGCGTGTAGTACTGCGTTTACTCGATAAAAATAACGCCCGCTTAAACCTTGAAGATTTAGGTATGACGTTGCGCAACCGTGAGTTATTTTCTGACCTGATCAGCAAACCGCACGGTATCATTTTGGTGACCGGGCCAACGGGCTCCGGTAAAAGTACCACGCTGTATGCGGGAATGAGCCAAATTAATTCTCGCGACCGTAATATTTTAACGGTTGAAGATCCAATTGAGTATGAAATCCCAGGCATTGGTCAAACACAGGTCAATACCAAAGTTGATATGACCTTTGCTCGTGGCCTGCGTGCCATATTGCGTCAAGATCCAGATGTAGTGATGGTTGGTGAAATACGTGACCTTGAAACCGCGCAAATAGGCGTTCAAGCTTCATTAACGGGTCACTTAGTGATGTCTACGTTGCATACAAATACTGCCGCGGGTGCAATATCGCGTATGGAAGACATGGGGGTTGAGCCTTTCTTATTATCATCCTCCTTACTCGGTGTGCTTTCACAACGACTAGTACGAACTTTATGTAACAGCTGTAAAGAAGCACATGTAGCCGATGAGCGAGAATGTGAATTACTTGGCGTACCATTTGCTGAGCCGCCGACAATTTATCGAGCAGTTGGCTGTGAAGAGTGTAACTTTAATGGTTATCGTGGTCGTACAGGTATTCACGAACTGTTGGTAGTTGATGAAACTGTGCGTGAACTAGTGCACAGTGGTAAAGGTGAGCAGAGTGTTGAAAAGTACATTCGTAAGCATACGCCAAGTATTCGCCAAGATGGTTGCAGCCGTGTATTAGCTGGTAAAACGACCCTTGAAGAAGTATTACGTGTAACACGTGAGGAAGGCTAACCATGGCAGCATTTGAATACCGCGCTTTAGACAGTCGTGGCAAAGAAAAAAAAGGTATTCAAGAAGCGGACACTGCAAAGCAAATTCGCCAGTCTTTACGTGAACAAGGGCTTACTCCCCTTGAAGTGGTTGCGGCCGCAGAAGGTGAAAAGCATGTCAAAGGTGAAAAAAGCTCGCTTTTTGGTAGCTTTTTTAAACCGAAAATATCCACCTCTGATCTTGCGTTAATTACCCGTCAATTAGCGACTTTAATTCAATCGGCACTGCCTGTTGAAGGGGCGGTGATGGCCGTGGCTGAGCAATGTGAGAAACCGCGCATGAAACGTATGCTTATGTCAGTACGTTCAAAAGTGGTTGAGGGTTATACGCTTGCAGATGGGATGTCAGAGTTTCCTCATGTATTTGATAACTTATATCGCGCCATGGTGGCCGCAGGTGAAAAGTCAGGCCATTTAGATGCCGTATTGAACCGTTTGGCTGATTACACAGAGCAACGTCAACACATGCGCAGTCAAATCACTCAAGCGATGGTTTACCCTGTGATCTTAGTTATTTTTGCAATCGGTATCGTTTCAATATTACTTGGTACTGTTGTACCAAAAATATTAAAGACGTTTGAAAAGTCGAAGCAGGTGTTGCCTTGGACTACAGAATGGGTAATGGCGGCCAGTAACTTTGTACAAAACTATTGGTTGATCACGTTAGTACTATTCACCGCAACAGTAATTGGCGTTAAACACGCATTAAAACAACCTAAAATTCGTTTTTGGTATGACTCTAAAGTTTTAATGCTACCGGGAATTGGTAAAGTCGCACGTAGTATCAATACAGCCCGTTTTGCCCGTACCTTGAGCATTTTGTCATCAAGCTCAGTGCCGCTACTTGAAGGTATGCGTATTTCTGGTGGGGTATTAGTCAATGAGAAAATTAAAAAGTCGGTAGCCGATGCCGCTACTCGTGTCAGTGAAGGGGCCAGCTTAAGAGCCTCTTTACAGCAAACCAAATTATTCCCGCCGATGATGCTGCATATGATCGCCAGTGGTGAAAAATCAGGCGAGCTTGAGCAGATGCTTGAGCGTGCTGCAAACAACCAAGATCGTGAATTTGAAAGCATGGTAAATGTCTCGCTAAAACTCTTAGAGCCTGCGATGATAGCGTCCATGGCGGTTATTGTATTGTTTATCGTTATGGCAATATTGCAGCCTATCATGGCTATGAATAAAGCGATTGGGCTTTAACAGTTTTAGGGATTTCGTAATGCATTTTCAGCGTGTTACGATGGTTAATTATTAAGAACAACAGAGGTATGTACGTGAATAAACAAGCAGGTTTCTCATTACTCGAAGTTATGGTGGTACTGGTTATCATTGGCATGATTATGTCGATCGTGGCACCCAATATTATGGGTCAGCAAGAAGAAGCTGCGTTAGATAAAGCGCATCTTGATATTCAGCAATTAGAAGATGCGATGAGTCTTTATAAATTAAAGAACAAAGCGTACTTAACCACAGAGCAAGGCCTTGAAGGGTTAGTGACAAAAACGAGCATCGAGCCAGTACCAAAGCGTTTTCCTGAAGGTGGCTTTATTTCTAAATTACCAGAAGATCCATGGGGTAACCCGTATCAGCTAATCAGCCCGGGAGAAATCGGCAAAATAGATTTATTTTCTATGGGGCCAGATGGCGAAGCGGGTACTGATGATGACATTGGTAACTGGGATGAAGAAAAATAATAATGCATTTTGAAGAAGCGTTTTTATACTCAGTATTGAGCTTAGCATGTTATTAAGCTGCAATGAGTCGCGCTTTGCAAAGCTAAAGTCACCAAGTCGTGGCTTTAGCTTAATTGAAATTTTAGTTGTACTAGTGGTGATTGCCTTTGCCACAAAAATGGTGGTATACAGCCTTGACGGTGGTGATGAAGACGAGCTGGATAAACAAGCGCTGAGACTGCATACCACGATTAATATGGCCTCTGAATTTGCAATATTAAATCAAGTTGAACTCGGCTTTCACTTAGATAAGAATACGTTCGAGTTTTTAGTGTTTGATGGTGAAAAGTGGGTTACCTTTGACCGTGAAAAGTTGTTTGCGCCAATCACTGTCGATGAACGTTTAAAGTTAACGCTTAATTTAGACGATTTAGCTTGGTCACAGGATAATTTATTAGAGCAATCTAATTGGCGAGAGCTCATGAGTGGCGGCGACGACGAAAGTTTACTCGAATTACAAAAAATGAAAATTCCACAAGTACTACTTTTATCCTCAGGTGAAGTCAGTGCATTTCAACTTATCTATGAATTACAAGACGAAAAAGACCCTGTGTACTTCATTGAGGGGGAATTTTCGGCGCCAGTGAACTTACGCAGAGAGCCAGAATAATGCATAACAAAAATCAAGGTTTTACCTTACTAGAAGTTATGGTGGCGCTGAGTATTTGCGCTATGGCTGGGATTGCTGCGATGCAAGCGACAGGTGAGCACATTAATCATTTATCAAGCCTTGAAGAGCAAACATATGCTTCATGGGTCGCTGAAAATGTATTGATTGAACAGCGCACCTTAGGTGAAAAGTGGCAAGGCAAAAATGGCGCGAAAGGCACTGAAACAATGGCCGGTATAGACTGGTATTGGCGACAAGACACTGAAGTGACAGCAGATAAAAGTTTTGTAAAAGTCACCATTAATGTATTTAGTGATGAAAAGCTTGAGCACTCAGTTTATGAGCTAAGTAGCTATCTAAATAAAGGCAGTAAGTAAGTGAAGCAGCGTGGTTTTACACTCTTGGAGGTGATGGTAGCGCTGGGTATTTTAGCCTTCGTGGTGTTGGCTACCCACCAAATCCTTGATTCGACCACCAAAGCTAAAGATGCATCGGATGAAAAAATTGCTGAGTTAAATGGCTTACAAACCGCTTTTAGATTAATGGACCAAGACTTTAGTCAAATGACTAAGCGCGAAGTGCGCAATGAAGCGGGTGATATACAAGAGCAATACTTACTCGCAGGGCGTTACACATTAGACAGCCAGTACGACGGTATTGGTTTTGTGCGCGATGGCTGGGTTAACCCAATTAACTTACTGCCACGCTCAGAATTACAAGCCGTCGGGTATCGGGTTGTAGATGATAACCTTGAACGTATCTACAGAGTTTATGTTGATCAGCTCGATAACCTTGAGCCGCGTGTACAAGTGATTCTAAATGATATCGAAGATCTAAAATTTGAATTTTTAGATGACCAGAATGAATGGCAAGAGCAATGGCAAATTAAAGCATTGCCAAAGGCGGTTGCGGTTACTATACAGCAAATAGAAGCTGAGCCTATTCGCCGTGTGTTTTTAGTTCCAGGTGATGGTAAAGTTACAGTGCAAGTACCTACAGGCAATAATACTGTGGGCGGCAATGGCAGTAATAACAATGGTGGGCAAAATCAGCGAGAGGATGAAAATGGCAATTAAGTCTTCCCGTGGTGCTGCGCTAATTATTGTATTATTTATTGTTGCTTTAGCGTCAATTTTAGCGGTCGAGATGAGTGCCAATTTACTCGTTCAAGTGCAAAAAAGTACCAATATACAAGGTCATCAACAAGCTAAATGGTATGCCTATGCTGCTGAGGAGCTTGCCATAAAAGCAATTTTGCAAAGTAAAAAAGACGACCCAGACAAAACTACCTTGAAACAAATATGGGCACAACAAGGCGATGTACCTTATCCTGTTGATAATGGTACTTTGCAAGGGAAAATCACCGATTTGCAGGCGTGTTTGAACCTTAATGCTTTACGTGCTCAAGCCCCGCAAACCGGCAGTGGAAGTACGAATAAAACTAATCCTGCTCATTCGGCGTTATTGGCTTTATTGGAAAATATAGAAAATTTGCCAGCAGAAGAATCTGAAGAAGCAATGGCAGACAGTGTATACGATTGGCTCGATGAAGACAGTATTACTTATCGCTCAGGTGCGGAAGAAGACGAGTACTTATCGCGTCAATCACCCTATATGACGGCGAATAGTTATTTTGCATCTACCTCGGAGCTGCGTTTAGTGAAGGGCTTTAATCCTTTAGTAATGGAAAAAGTATTGCCTTATGTGTGTGTGATACCGGGCAGCGAATTATTAGCGATTAATGTCAATACTATTGATCCTGAACAAGCATTATTATTGAGTGCACTGATTGATGGTTTGAGTGAATCAGGAGCACAAAGTGTGTTATCTGCTCGCCCAGAAGATGGCTTTACAGATATTGAAGAATTTTTTGAACAGGTTAACCAACAAGGGGCACAAAATGTTAAGTCGGTTGAGAACTTGTTCACTATAAAAAGCGAATATTTTAAACTACAAACGCAGGCTAAATTTGTTGATCTGCGTTTTTCGATGACCACTTTACTGCAAGCCAAAGATGGCGAGGTAACTATACTGGCGCGAAAATTTGGAGGCGTACAGTGACTGAAATACTGTTGATCCGTACGGGTCAAACTCAACAAGAAAGTATTAATTGGCTGATTTATTCACCATTAGAACAAGAAATCATTGCCAGTGGCGAATTACCTAACGCTGAGCAACTGAATGAACTCGCTGAAAAATCACAGAGCCGTGAAGTTGTCGTATTATTGCCTTGTGATCAAGTGCAACTAAAAACGGTAATTTTACCAACAAAGTGGAACCGCAAGCTTGAGCAAGCTCTCCCGTATATGCTTGAAGAAGAAATTGCATGTGATGTAGATGACTTATTCATTGCCACTGCTGAACCTACTATGGTGGCAGATAAGCACGCTATTAAAGTTGCCATGACAGATCGAGACTGGTTTGAAGCTTGGTTAGCGGTATTTGCTGAGCATGACATTGAGGTGTTTAAATTGTTACCTGATGCATTATTGCTACCTGATGCACAAGGTGATGGACTCAGTGTTATTGAGCTTAATAACCAATGGTTATGTAAACAAGGCGCATGGCGAATTAGTGCGGTAGAGCAAAGCTGGTTAGCTGAGTATTTAACTGCGCTTGGTCATCCGAATGTTGCTCATTACAGTCCCGCATCACAATTTCCAGAAACAGTTACACTAAGCGCACAGACGGATGCTTATGACTTGCCACTGGCATTATTTGCAAAGCAATTACCAAATATTAAGTTCAACTTGCGCCAAGGTCAGTATCAACTGAAAAAGAAAAGCGCGTTATGGTGGGGGTATTGGCAAAGTGCAGCCATTGCAGCCAGTATTGCATTAGTTGCTTCTGTTGCAGTAAAAGGCTTTGAGTTGCATAAGTTAAATAGCGATCTTGAGGTTGCTAAAACACAAGTCGTTTCGCGTTACCAAGCTGCTTTTCCTGGCAAGACTGTGCGCCCACATTTAATTAAAAACCAAATTCAAGGTGAACTGGCTAAATTAGAAGGCGGTAGCAGTGCTGGATTCCTCGATTTAACCAATGAGCTTGTCGGTGTATTTAGCCAAGTTAAAGAGTTTACCCCTGAAACATTACGTTATGATCAACGTCGTAATGAACTTCGGATCCGTGCCCGTGGTAAAGACTTCCAAACATTTGGTAAAGTTAAGTCAATCCTCGAGCAGCGAGGTCTAACGGTTGATCAAGGCTCATTGAATAATGATGGCGACTTTGTAGTCGGTGAAATCAAACTACGAGGTGCTGCATGAAGCAACAACTTTTAAAACAGTGGCATAGCTTAAAAGAGCAAGAGCAGCAGTTGGTAATGGTTGCTGGGGTTATTTTTGTTATCTTTATTTTAGTCATGGGAATTTTTAGACCATTAAATAATGCTATTGCAGAAGCTGAAAAGAACCAAGTTAAACAGCAAGAGTTATTAACCTGGGTTGACAGCAGTATCGTGAAGCTAAAAGCTGGCAATGCACGCACAGTGACAAGCAGTCAAAATTTGAGCCAGATAGTGAATGCCACTCGTGGTCGCTATAATATTACTATCAGTAAAATGCAACCTAATGACGAGTCACTTAGGTTAACCATCGACTCTGTACAATTTAATAAACTTGTAGAGTGGCTGGATGAGTTAGTAAATACAAAAGGCGTATTGATTGAAAATTTAGATCTTAGTCGCGACGATAAACCAGGCTATGTACGTGTAAGCCGATTGGTATTAGAGAAGTAAATAATGAAAAAAATAGCGATTATAATAGTAGTGTTTTTGTTCGGTTTTGTTTTTTTTGCATTATTAAAGACCCCTGCTGCCGTTGCGCTTAATTTAGCAAACCCTTATCTACCAAAAGATCTGCAAATTGGTCAAGCCTCGGGCAGCATTTGGCAGGGGCGGATCATGCAGTTGCGTTATCAGGGAGAGCAAATTAATAACCTAAGCTGGGATATTTCAGGTTGGGCATTGTTTAGTGGACGGCTCAAAGGCAATATAAAGTTTGGTGATGCACGCAATACCGATGAAATGTCTGGTCGCGGCGATTTTAGTTATGGTCTATTGAATCAAGCAGTGGCATTAAATGATGCAACTTTACGCCTAAGTGTTGAACGTGCGATGCAGCGCTTACAATTGCCGTTACCTATTAATGCTAAAGGCAGAGTTATTGTTGAACTAGAGCAATACAATTCAGGACAACCTTATTGTGAGGCGTTAAGCGGTGAGATTGCTAGCCCAAATATAGATGTACAGGGGCTGTCAGGTTGGTTTAGTGTTGGTCCATTAAGTGGCAAGTTAAGTTGTAAATCAGGCGACATTGCGGTGTTGGTTGATCCAGAAAATCGTTTAGGTCTAGCAGCGGACGCCACCTTAAAGGCTAATCTAGATTTCAAAGTCGCAGGCTTTATTAAGCCTGAAGCATCACTACCAAAAGAAGTACATGATGCAGCTAAATTTTTGGGGCGCGCAGATAGTAATGGCCGTTATCCACTAAACTTTTAGGCAAGATTAGGTTTTATATGCAAATCCCAGAGTTTTCAGTACAACATGCTCAGCAGCTAAATGCATATTTAGCCAGTCATGACGGTGCCATGAGCTTAGTGCAAAGTAAGGGTTACTTGTTTGCGGTAATATGCTCACCAGAACCATTAGATGTTCATGAGTGGCTTGAACAAATAGTACCAAACAGCAACGGGCAACTAGAAGAACAAGTGCTGTTTGCCTTTATGGCTTTATATCATCAGATCAGTGAGCAGGTGTATGAGACGGGATTTAAGCTTCCTGTTAGTTTGCAAGTTAATGGCGAAGATGACAGTTACCTAGATTTACACGAGTGCCAACAATGGTGCCAGGGGTTTGTACAAGGTGCTAAAAGCTATATAGATAAGCTAATGCAAGCTGATACCCTTACGGCCGAGCTAGTTGATGCATTGCAAACCGCTTATGCGAGTTTAGGTTTTTTTGCCCTAGAACCTCAGCTAATTACAACTATTGCGGAGCAAAATCAGCTTAGTGAGATACAGTTAAGTCTGCAGCAATTTGCTGTAATGGGAGACTTTGCATTAGGCTTTGCAGAGCTAATAGAGATAATTGCAGTGCAAAGTGGCCTTTATAGCGATGAAGAAGAAAGTTGGAGCTAGCGTTACGCTAAATCCAACATTATTTCTGTGCAGCCTTTCTGGCATTTAGCAACCCCTTGGCCGGGTTGTTGAGTTTTTAAATCCAAGGTTAATATGCCATGGCATACTTCACATTTTACAGTGTGTCCTTTCGCGAGCTTCTTCAGTAAATTTTTATGCTGATTAAAAGACGCGCTACTTTTTTTTGTTAATGCTGAAAAGTCCACTATTTACCTCTACGTTCCGCCAGTGCGGTCGCTGCAATGCCACACACTGTATTTAAACGGTCTTCGTAAAAATATAAATTGAGATCTTTACTACGGCAATAACGAGTATGGAATAGTTGTAACTGCTCATCGGTTTGCATGGTTTCTTCAAGGTATTCTAATTCTGTTTCTGAGAGTGTTAATTCAGATTTAATACGATTTTTTGCCATGCTGGCGGCTGGCCCACGGTTTACTTTACTAGCACTACTTAACAGACCAACGCCTTCCCCCAGCAGTTTTTCTCTGGGTTCTTTTATCATGGGGTGATCAATTGTGAATAGGGCGAGTATCACTACTACAAGTACAAGGAATTTTTTCATATTGTATGTAAACTTTGATCTGAACGGGTACGAATTGACCACCAGTGTAATAAAATGCCCCTTTGTAAAGCAAGTAAGTTAGATGAATAAATTATTAGCGATCAACTTCAGCATTTTTATCAATTGTAGGTATAATGGACAGGAACAATTAGATTTTTCAGAAATCTCTGAACTTTTACGGCGTTGTGGTTCAGTTTGCACTACTTTTAAATATAAGCGCAGTGATTCGCTATTTAAATTGCATTTGATTGTTTGACTTTCATTCTCCAAGCGGCGTTGAGGAACTTCGATGGACAAGCAAATAAAAGTAAAGAATATTCCGAGTGAGGTAAAGATCGAAAAGCCCGATCTGCATTCCCATCAGGATAGGTTTAACCCCCGAAATCGTATTTATGTACGTGCGGTAACGGGATTGCACCAGTTATTAAGACAACGAATTGGCTTTTTAGGTATGTTAGCGTTTATGGCTTTGCCATGGATAAACTTTAACGACCAGCAAGCCGTGTTGTTTGATCTTATAGGTCAAAAATATAATATCTTTGGGCTAACGTTATGGCCGCAAGATTTCACTATCCTCGCATTTATTCTCATGCTCGCTGCATTTGCATTATTTTTAGTTACCACTTTTTATGGCCGGGTGTGGTGTGGCTACACATGTCCGCAAACAGTCTGGACCTTTATTTTTATTTGGTTTGAAGAGAAGTTTGAAGGTACTGCAAATCAACGTAAAAAGCTTGATCAACGACCAATGGACTTTGATAAGTTTTGGCGCAAAACAGCCAAACATACTAGTTGGGTTGCATTTTCTCTCTATACTGCTATTTCTTTTGTTGGTTATTTTACGCCCATTCGTGAGCTCGTTCCTGATTTTGTAACCTTTAATGTTGGTGGCTATGCATTAGTTAGTATTATTTTCTTTGCTGTGTGTACATATGGTAATGCAGGTTGGATGCGCGAAATCATGTGTTTGCATATCTGTCCGTACTCACGCTTTCAATCAGCAATGTTTGATAAAGACACTTACACAGTAAGTTATGACGAAAAGCGTGGGGAAAACCGTGGCCCTCGTTCTCGTAAGCAAGACCCCAAAGAGCTTAACTTAGGCGATTGTATTGACTGTAACTTATGTGTCCAAGTGTGCCCAACAGGGATCGATATACGTAACGGCTTGCAAGCAGAATGTATTAACTGTGGTGCTTGTATCGATGCTTGTGATGGGGTTATGGATAAAATGAACTATCCACGCGGCCTGATTTCTTATACCACAGAGCGTAATTTAGAAACACCAGAGAATAAAACCAATCCGCTGCGGGCTAAAATCATTGGCTACAGTGTTATTTTAGTGGTGCTGAGTGCGGCGCTGGTGGCCAATATCGTGATGCGCAAACCAATGGACTTAGATATTATTCGCGATCGTAATCAGCTATATCGAGTTGATTTTAACGGTCTTGTTGAAAATACCTATACACTAAAGGTGATCAACAAAGCGCAATACGAGCAAACCTTTAATATCAAAGTGCAAGGATTGGAGAATTTTAAATACATAGGTAAGCAAACCTTTACCGTGCAGGCAGGGGAATCGCATAATGTGCCATTGTCTTTAGTCATGGACCCTTATGATTTGAAAGCGCCAATGACAGAGTTTAGCTTTGTGTTGTCGCCGACGAACGACCCTAGTTCACAAATATCGCAGCCGAGTAACTTCTTTAAAGCGCGATAGTTAAGTACACTATAGATAAGCACATAAAAAGCGGGATGTTCTCGCTTTTTTTATAACTGATGAGAATTATGAGTAAATTTAGTTTTGTAGATCTTACCCCAGATTCGATTTTAGATGCGGTAGAAAGTATTGGTATTTATGCCGAATCGGGCTTGCTCGCACTGAATAGTTACGAAAACCGTGTTTATCAATTTAAAGCAGACGATGGCCTGCGTTATGTGGTGAAATTTTATCGCCCAGAACGCTGGAGTAAGGCGCAAATACTGGAGGAGCATAGTTTTACATTTGAATTAGCTGATGCTGAAGTACCCGTTGTTGCCCCTATTCGCCGTAATGGCGAAAGCTTATTTGAGCATAATGGCTACCTGTTTACGCTATTTCCAAGTGTTGGTGGGCGTATCTTTGAAATGGATAACCTTGATCAGCTAGATGTACTTGGGCGTTTAATTGGCCGAATGCATCAGGTAGCGAAAGGAAATGTTTTTAGTGAACGTCCGGTCATAGGATGTGATGAGTATTTAGATACAGCTAAAATTCAGTTGCAAAACAGTAATCTGGTGCCTAGTAGTTTAACCACTGCGTTTTATACTATTTTGGATATGGTGATTGCTAAAACGAAGTCACTCTATCAGCAAGTAGAAACTATTCGCTTACATGGTGATTGTCATGCTGGAAACATTCTCTGGGCAGGTGATGCGTTAATGTTTGTTGATTTGGACGATAGCCGCCAAGGACCAGCGATTCAAGATTTATGGATGATGCTCAGTGGTGATCGACACAATCAACTGTTACAGTTAGACACCTTGGTGGCAGCGTATGAAGAATTTTGTGATTTTGATCACACACAACTCAAATTGATTGAACCTTTACGCGCGATGCGTATGATTCATTATATGGGTTGGTTAGCTAAACGCTGGGAAGATCCAGCATTCCCGCGGAACTTTTCATGGTTTGCTGATGACAAATACTGGGAGCAACAGATTTTAGCGTTAAAAGAGCAATACTCTGCATTGCAAGAGCCGCCGTTAAAGTTGCTACCTAACTAATTATTAAAATATCGAAACGAGAGTCCAATGCTTAAAAAACTAAAACTGAGTTTATTATTGTTATGTTTACCCTTTGCAGCGATGGCTGCAGACTTTAAAGCGGGTGATCAATACGAAGTACTTAAAATTGAAAAAAGCAAAACACCTCAGGTCACTGAGTTTTTCTCTTTTTATTGTCCGCACTGTTTTAAGTTTGAAGCCGTTGCGAAAGCAATGGAAAAAAGTTTACCCGCAGGCACTGAGTTTGTAAAAAATCATGTTAATTTTTTAGGTGGTTTAGCGCCAGAAGTGCAAAGCAACCTAAGTTATGCGTACATCATTGCTAAGCAGCACAATAAAGGTGAGCAAGTTGCAGATCAAATTTTTGACAGCATTCATGTAAAACGCGCTCCTTTAAATAATATTAAAGACGTTAAAGCACTGCTTGACGTTAACGGCATAGATAGTGATACGTTTGATAAAGAAATTGCGAGCATGCCTGTGATTGCTGCTGAAAAAGCCATGCAAGATAAGCAGAATAAATTCTCGCAAATGGGTGCTCTAACCGGCGTACCTACTTTTATCGTTAACGATAAATACAAAATTAATATCAATACCATCAAGAGCCAACAGCAGCTTGATGAGCTAGTTGCCTTTTTATTAAAACAATAATTTTTGGAGTTTTTCCCGATGATCAAATTAGTTAAAGCTGGATTGCTGGCCTTGTTATTGCCGTTAGCTGCAAATGCAGCAACCACATACGAAGAAGGTGTGCATTATGATGTTGTATCCGAGCGAGCGAGTAAAAAACCTGAGGTAAAAGAGTTTTTCTCATTTTATTGCCCAGCGTGTAATAACTATGAAGCGCTACTAGCGGATGTGAAGCCTAAGCTTGATAAAACAGTCGAGTTTAAAAAGAGCCATGTTGATTTTGTTGGAGTTCGTGATCCTGAAAATCAACAAATGATTTCTCAAGCATTAGCAACTGCGGAAGTGTTACCACAAAAAGATGCCATCATTGCAGCTATGTTTAGCCATATTCATGTTAAGCGTGCTAAGTTTAATGAATTAGCGGATGTTAAAGATGTATTCGTAGCCCAAGGCGTTGACGGCGATAAGTTCGACAAACTTTATAAAAGTTTTTCAGTACGTACTATGAGCTCAAAAATGAAGCGTGACCAAGATTACTATAAAGATAAAGGCGCACTGCGTGGTGTACCCACTTTTATCGTAAATGGTAAATATAAGCTTAACTTGGGGCGTGAATCAGGAATTACCGAGCCTGAAGATATTAGTAAACTAATTAACTATTTAGCTGCTAAATAAAACTAGTTAGCTGTATAAAAAGCTCCATACGCGGAGCTTTTTTGTTAGTGGTGAAAATACAATGGAAAAAATACTCATTTCAAGCTGTTTGCTTGGCACTCCTGTGCGTTACGACGGCACGGGAGTGCAATTACTTCATCCGCAAATAATGACCTGGCAACAGCAAAAGCTGATCGTGTCTTTTTGCCCCGAGGTTGCTGGTGGTTTACCTACCCCCAGAGATCCTGCTGAAATCAGCAATGATAAAGTGATTACCAATATAGGTGATGATGTGACCGCTGAATTTAAGTTAGGTGCACGCAAAGCGCTGCAACTTTGCCAGCAGCACAATATTCGTTTTGCGCTGTTAAAGGAATCAAGCCCTTCTTGTGGCCGCAACACAATTTATGATGGTTCGCACAGTGGCACTAAGGTTAAGGGGATGGGCCTGACAGCTGCATTGTTAACTCAACATGGCATTGAAGTGTATAGTGAGCAGCAAATGCCAGCGCTAGTCCAAGCACTGGCATGATAAAACCTTCTGTTACTTACGTTGTAAAAACACCCCTGATTCTATGTGGTGGGTGTAAGGGAATTGGTCAAAAATTGCGAAGCGCTTAACTTCGTGAGTACGAGTTAAGTGCTCTAAGTCTCGCTCGAGAGTATCTGGGTTACATGAAATATAAATAATGCTTTCATAGTTAGCGACTAGATCACAAGTGAGTGTATCCATGCCAGACCGTGGCGGGTCAACTAGAATGGTTTGGCAGTTATAGCTTGTTAAATCAATACCCTCTAAGCGTGAAAACGTGCGCTCGCCATTCATCGCTTGAGTGAACTCCTCACTAGACATGCGAATAATATCTAAGTTAGTCACCTTGTTTTTGGCAATATTGTACTGTGCAGAGTGCACTGATGACTTTGAGATCTCTGTAGCTAACACACGATTAAACGAGCCTGCCAATGCAATCGAAAAATTACCATTGCCACAATACAGCTCAAGCAAATCATTTTTTAATGGCTTACATAAATCCTGGGCCCACTCTAGCATCTTAATATTTACTTCAGCATTAGGCTGGGTGAAGCTATTTTCTACTTGTTGATAAATAAGCTCTTGACCATTAACGGTTAGACGTTCAGTAACATAGTCATCACCCAATACTTCTTTTTGTTTGCGGGCACGGCCAATAAAATCAATTTTAAAGCGTTCACTCAGCGCCACTTTTAACGCTTTAATGGCTGTTAGCCATTCATCATCTAATGGTTTGTGGTAAAGCAAGCTTACAAGAATTTCACCACTGAGACTTGATAAATAATCTATTTGAAATAACTTGCGGCGTAATATCTCACAACCCTTTAAATTTTCGATCATCGCTTGCATAACTTCGCCAATCAGCGGTGCTGCTGGATCAAAGGTATCTACACGAATTTTTTCTTTGGTAGCTTGGTCAAACATAATATGGAATAAATCATCCCCATCATGCCACACTCTAAACTCAGCGCGTTGACGGTAGTGAATAGGCTCTGAGCCAAATACTTCTAATTGCTCAACCCCAAATCGTTGGAATTGCGCAATAATACGCTGCTCTTTTTCGCTTAATTGCGCATCGTATATTGATGTATCGATCTTAATAACTGCCATTATGCCCACTACCTTCTATCTTTAAGCTATTTATCGGCGCTATTGTAGGGGGCAGGGAGTATTTGTCTAGTTTTGCGTAATGAAAGGTGCTGTTTTTTTGTACATTTCGCTTCAGTTATTTATTTTTAGGCCGATACTAAAGAATGCAACTATAGGAGTCGGATCATGAAAATTGGTAACTTTGGCTTTGTTCCAAATAACAATGTCAATAAATACAGTAACAAAGGTGCATTACAGCAACCTACAATACAGTCTCCCCAAGATAGTTACCAGCAACGTGGTAGGGAGTTAGCCGCAAAAGTATTAGGTGATAAAATGGCTGAAGCTTTGGGTTTACCTGTCGCTGAAGAGAAAAAAGACAAACCGTTATTCGATTTTGAAGAAACTGTCAAAAATGTACTGGATTTTGTAACGGGTGCGGTTAAAAAAGCACAAGCCGGTGGTGCCGATGATGACAAACTCAAAGGGATGCTCAGTGATGCACGCAAAGGTGTGCAAATAGGTATCGATGATGCTTATGAAGAGCTCAAAGGCACAGGGGTTTTAAATGACGAAATAGAAGAAGGCATCGAAAAATCAAAAGCAGGTATTTTTAGTGGCCTTGATGAATTTGAAGAAAACTTATTTAACCCAAAACCTGAGTCTGTGAGTGTGAGCCAAGCACAATACTTAAGTTTAAGTAATAACGCAGAATATAACTTTACCACTGCAGAGGGTGATGAAGTGACGATTAGCTTTGCTGATGCCTTTAAACAACAATCTGCAAGTAGTTATCAACGTAATGGTCAAAACGAAGGTTATGCTAGTGAATCATCACAATCACGTGAACTGTCCTTTAGTATGTCGGTCAATGGTGATTTAAATGAAGACGAGCAAGAGGCAATAAATGCCTTAATGGAGGATCTTCAAAGTGTGAGCCAAACCTTTTTTGGTGGCGATTTAGAGCAGGCGTTTGCACAAGCACAAGAGCTAAGCCTTGGTAATGAACAGCTGGTGGCGTTTTCAATGGATTTAAGGCAGACCAAAACCTTCGCTGCAATAAAAGGCTATGAAGAAAATAAACCTGCCCCAGAGAAAAAAGTTGCTGAAAAAATAGCCCCATTTAATGATGATTTAAAAGAAGCCTTCAATAAGGCAGGTGATTTAGGTTTACAAAATGTGCTTGCGGGTATCTTACAATGGTTGAACCAAGATAAAGAAGAAGTTGGCAAGTTGGTTGAATATACTAAATCAATGTTTGAGCAAATGAATAAGCTACGTTCAGCCGCGACAGACAGCGAAGCGTAAGCTTTATTTCTGCTTAACTGCATGGCAAACTGCTTCGCTTAAAGTAAATACGAGGCGAGTAGTTTGTCTGCACATATTTTGGTTTTTGACTCTGGCCTTGGTGGCACTACAGTACTTGAACATATTCGATGTGCGCTCCCTGAAGTGCAATTTAGTTATTTTATGGATAATGCTTATTTACCTTATGGTAAACAGAGCCAGCAAACTATCATTAATCGCTTAAGCGCTTTGCTCGATTATATAACGGTTAATCAATTAGCCGTTGATATCTTAGTTATCGCCTGCAACACCGCTTCAACAGCCGCACTGTCAGCCGTTAGGAAACTAGCGAGTATCCCTATTGTAGGTGTTGTTCCTGCAATAAAGCCCGCCACACTTATAACTCAATCAAAGCATATTGCATTATTAGCAACACCTGCAACAGTACAAAGTGCTTATACGCAGCAATTAATACAAGAGTATGCAAAGGATGTAACTGTTCATTTATACGCAAGTGTAGAGTTGGTTAATATTGCAGAGCAGGCTTACTTAAATAAGCAACTAGACCAGAATAAACTAACCGCCGAACTAGATAGGTTAGCAATTGATCATAGTGTGGATGTCATAGTTTTAGGATGTACACATTTCCCGCTCCTAACTCATGGCATTAATGACTATTTTGCGGGAGCTGTTAGGCTACTTGATTCAGGGGCTGCAATTGCAAAGAGAGTTGTAACTTTATTAGCAACTGAAAAAAGGCCTGAAGTAGCGGTAGATAAAAAAAAGCCGCTGCATTTTTACGCAACGGCTTCTATTTATATCGATAAGCAACCGGTGGAGCTAGTTACGCTGACTGATCTGACTCAGAACGAAAAGAGCTAGATTCATCATCTTGTTTTTGTTTTGCCTCACGTACCTTTAACGTACGCTGTTGAAACTCACTATCGTTTAATTTAGCAATGGCGTTGTCAGCATCAAGTTCTGCCATTTCAACAAAACCGAAGCCACGACGTTTGCCAGTATTCTTATCCTTTAATAAACGAACATTAAATACTTTACCTTGCTCTTCAAATAAAGTGCGAACTACGCCTTCATTTGCACGATAAGGAAGGTTGCCAACATAAAGTGTTTTTGTTTTTACTTCGGCATCTTCAACATCGTCAGATGACATTGCAGCAATAACCACACCACCAATTAATAAACCAGCAGCAAATAATAGTGCAGGACTTAATTGTAAGCTTGAAAGTGCAAAGTTAACTATAACGAAACCAATAACAGCAAGGATAACTGAAGAGATAAGAGATTTTTGATCGGGTAATTTCATTTTGATCTACCAATAAACAGGAAATAAACATTAATTTAACATTGTGAACTTGCTATCTTAACGCGATAAATGAACATAGCAATGTTATTTGTGTGAAATTATTTAATTTGCAGCAAAAAAAGTGCATAAAAAGCGGCTTTAATGTGTTTTTTTAGTGGTTTTGCATGCTTTTTGAGCGAACGATCAAAAGATTACAAAAAAGTGTTGATCTGTTTTTGGATCTCCCTATAATGCGACCCCACTGAGACGGCAGAGCGCATCGCATAGCGAAGCACGCTACTCACAGAGTTAAATAAAACTTACGTTTAAATCATCGAAAGAAACTTTAAATTAAGTGTTGACTCGAAAAATAAAGGATGTATTATACGCATCCCTAGCGACAAGGTCGCAACGTTCTTTAACAATATAAAGCAATCATCTGTGTGGGCACTCGTACAGATTGAGTTCTAACAGCAGATTCTAGTTCGCTAGATGACGCAAACAAATTTAGAGTCTCAATTGAAACTGAGTGACCAACAGAATAGTTACTTCGGTAATTATTCAGCACAGTCAAT
>NZ_PNDT01000048.1:0-52909 GCF_005886375.1 Pseudoalteromonas sp. S1727 | reverse complement strand
GCCGGCTGACCGCTGACCGCTGACCGCTGACCGCTGACCGCTGACCGCTGACCTTCTACCAGATCATCTCGACGAACTCTGGGTGATCAACAAATGGATTACGATTACCTTGATGCTCATAAGCGGCTTGGTTTCTATCTAGTTCAAGCTGACTGACAGGATCGTCGTTATGCCAATTAACCAACATAGTGACTACCCAATTCTCAAATACTTGGTTACTAGAGCCGTTAAGTACGGCATTACTAGCCGTGGTGTTGTTTTGCCACGCTCCAATGACATTCTCATAGCGGGTTGCCATATAAAAGTAGGCGCGTGCAAAGTCACCTTTAAATTCATCGATTGGCTCAAATACCGTACCTGAGTAATTAATTGAGCTTGCTGCACTGCCCAGTTTACTGCCATTACTTGAGGTGTAGCTGGCGCTGCCTACTTCACCAAACGGATAATTGCTGCGTTTTGAATTGACGTAACCATCGGTGGCAAAAATATGATGTACGTCTGAATTCATAGGCTCATTTGTGCCGCCAAACCAACTTTTCGGGAATGAATGTTCGCGGTTATAACAATCACCTTCGCCTCTGTAGGTACCACATTGATCCGTAACAGCGACGTAGTTATAACTGTCTTGGCCCATTGGATTTTCAGCATAGCGATCGAGAATCGAATTGTCGTTTTCAAAGTATTTATCGCGAGATGCGCTATCGTAAAAACTCCAAATTGCTGAATATCCCTGTGAATTGTGGTCTTTTATAATATTGTATAGCTCTGATTTTAGAGCGTAGCCTGTTAAACCTTGGGTTGTGACATAATAACCACTTGGCTCTGTGGGGGGCGTTTCTGGGTTAGTATCATCGCCCAGTGTGAATGGCGTTGCTTCGCTAGTTTGAAAGCTACTGCCGCTTGCAAGAGGTGTTTGCTCAAATGTGAGCGCGTAACTGCCATTACCAAATGAACAGCAGATACCATCACCATAACTATCAAAAATACTAAAGGTATAATCGCCATCCACTAAACAGGCTTGCTCTGAGTAGCTACTATTGCCACTATAATCGCCACCAGATGCAACGGGTGTACCTTGTGCATTAGTAATTTGCCAACTTGTCTCTTCGCCATAGTTATCTGTAGTGAGCGCTAAACTAACAGTGTTATCAGCACAACTGGTCGGTGTTGGTGTGCTGCCAGCAGAACTTGGCATAAAACTATCTACATAAAGAGTTTCACTGCCATCAAAACCGCTAACATCATAAAAGCGTAGGCCAACGCTAATGGTCGTGTTACTTGATGCTGTGTATGTATAGCTGATCTGTTGCCATTGATTTAAAAGTGCAGGGTTTGAGTAGCCTTGATAGTCGTCAGCAATTAGGCGCGCTTTAACACCTCCTTCAGTGTGGTAAACCCAGCTTGAAAATAGATAGCTTTGGCCTGCCTCAACAGTTATCTGTTGCAGTAAATCCGTATTACTTTGGCTTGCTGTATTCACCTCTACTTTTGCAGCGAGTGAACCGCTGTTGACGATAGAGCTTGACGGCGATAGCGTAATACCAGAATCAATAGTGCTCCAATTGTTAGGGGTATTACCAGACCAGTTTTCAAAGTCGCCATTATCAATGGCGGCTAAGCAAGGTAGTGCTGCTAATAAAACAGCACTGGCGAGTATGCATTTTTTATATGTCCCGTGTGACATAGTGTTTCCTTATTGTTATGGGCGCACAAAATGTGGCCAATTCCACTATACCGTACCCGAGTTTTGTTGCAAAAAAGTTAACTTATTATTTCGTAATCAAGATTGATAATGACTATTTTTGAGAGGTGATTAGGGTGTTGCGTTAGCAGACGGGCACTGTTTCTAGCTTTTAATCTGTTTTTACTGGTTAATTTATAAATTAAGAACTAAATGGAATAACAAAGCAGATTCTATTCTTTTTTTATTGGCGCATACCCCGTTATTCTTCACACTCAGAGAAATCTTTAGGGCCTGAGTTATTTGCCTTAAAGTCGACACAAATTTTAGGCAAAGTGATTGACTGTGAACGGTGATCATTTTGTAGATAACTTTCAGGGTTACGGGGAATTAATTCATGTTGTTAGGTCAACTCAATGCTGCGGCAAGTCCACTATCGCAAGAGCAAGTACAGAAGCTACAAGGTTTAGTTGCTGAGCTCAATCCAATTCAGCAAGCATGGGTAAGTGGCTACCTTGCTGCAAATGCAAATACCGCGGCATTAGGTGGTGTGGTTGGTGCAGCACCAAGTGCAGGAGAAGCGGCCGCATTAACTATCTTGTACGGTTCACAAACCGGCAATGCGAAAGGTGTCGCAACGAAACTTAAGGAACAAGCTGAATCACGTGGTCTTGCGGTCAAGTTGGTTAGCATGTCTGATTACAAACCAACAGCCCTGAAAAAAGAAAAGTTCCTTAGCGTTGTAGTTTCAACTTATGGTGAGGGTGAGCCACCAGAGGATGCTGAAACATTGCATGAGTTTTTGGCAACCAAAAAAGCCCCTAAGCTCGATGGCGTGAAAATTGCGGTAATTGGTTTGGGCGACTCAAGCTATGAGTTTTTCTGCCAAACAGCAAAAGACTTTGAACAACGCTTAAATAAACTGGGTGCAGAGACTATTTATCAGCGCGCTGATTTAGATGTTGATTATGATGATGAAGCGGCAACGTGGATCACGGGTGCCCTTGATGCGTTTGAACCTGATTTAAAAGCACAGCAAGGTGCAACTGCAGGTCAAGTGGTTTCATTTGGTGCACCTGCAACGGCTGCTAGTCAATATACCAAGCAAAACCCATTTGCGGCAGAGCTGAGCCTAGTACAAAAGATCACAGGCCGTGATTCAACAAAAGACGTGCGTCACGTTGAAATTTCACTAGAAGGTTCAGATATTACCTATACGCCGGGTGACTCGCTAGGTGTGTATTTTTTAAATGATGAAGCTTTAGTTGATGAAGTGCTAGAACTTACGCAAATTGATGCGGCAGCTATTGTTAAATTAGGCGAGGAAGAACTTAGCGTTCGTGATGCTTTAATCGAAAAACTTGAGTTAACTCAATCATACCCAGGCTTTGTTGAAAAGTACGCCGTGGCGACGGGTACACCTGAGTTATTAAAGCTGGTTGAAGATAAAGCGGCAATGCGTGAATATATTGAACCTCGCCAAATCTTCGATGTGATCCGCCAAAACCCAGCCAAGCTTGAAGCGCAAACACTCGTTGATTGTTTACGTAAATTACAAGCGCGTTTGTATTCAATTGCGTCAAGCCAAGCTGAGGTTGAAGACGAAGTTCATTTAACGATTGGCTTGGTTGAGTTTGAAGCTTTTGGTAGTGAACATTTAGGTGGTTGCTCTGGTTATTTAGCACGTCGCACTGAAGAAGGCTGTAAAGTAAAAGTATTTAGCGAGCATAACGATAACTTCCGTTTACCAGCGAACGATGAAACACCGGTGATCATGGTAGGTCCTGGAACGGGTATTGCGCCGTTCCGCGCATTCTTACAAGAGCGTGATGCCCGTGAAGCATCAGGTAAAAATTGGTTATTCTTTGGTAACCCACATTTTACTCAAGATTTCTTATACCAAGTGGAAATCCAAGGTTACTTAAAATCAGGCCTACTGAGTAAAGTTGATGTGGCATTTAGTCGTGACCAAGCTGAGAAAGTTTATGTTCAAGATAAGCTACGTCAAAACAGTAAAGATGTATTTGCATGGCTAGAAGCGGGCGCGCATTTTTATATTTGTGGTGATGCAAATCGTATGGCGAAAGATGTACATCAAGCTTTGCTTGATATTATCAAAGAAAACAGCGGTAAAAATGATGAAGACGCTGAGCAGTATTTAAAAGATTTACGTAGCGCAAATCGCTATCAGAAAGACGTGTACTAAACGTACACGTTGCTTACTTTATAAAAGCAAAGCTAACAGCCGTCACTGTAACTAATTTAGGATTTACCATGAGCGAACAAGATAAAAACGTAAAGCTTTCTGATAACGAGCGTTTGAAAAGAGAAAGTAACTTTTTACGTGGCACAATTGAGCAAGATTTAAAAGACGAGATCACCGGTGGTTTTACTGCGGATAACTTCCAACTGATCCGTTTCCACGGTATGTATCAACAAGATGACCGTGATATTCGCCCTGAGCGCGCGAAGCAAAAGCTGGAGCCATTACATAATGTAATGCTACGAGCACGTATGCCAGGTGGCATCATCAAGCCAGAGCAATGGCTGGCGATTGATAAATTTGCCGATGAAAAAACCAGCTATGGCAGTATTCGTTTAACCACCCGTCAAACGTTTCAGTTTCATGGGGTATTAAAGCCAAACATTAAAGGCATGCACCAAATGCTAAATAGTGTGGGCATTGATTCTATCGCGACTGCAGGTGATGTTAACCGAAACGTACTGTGTACCACTAACCCTGTGGAATCTGAACTTCATCAAGAAGCCTACGAGTGGGCGGCAAAGATCTCTGAGCATTTATTACCAAAAACTAAAGCATACGCTGAAATTTGGTTAAATGGCGAAAAGGCCGAAACTACTGAAGAGCCTATTTTAGGATCTAACTACTTACCACGTAAGTTTAAAACCACAGTGACCATTCCACCGAATAACGAAGTGGATGTACACGCAAATGATTTAAACTTTGTGGCAATTGCTGACAATGGCAAGCTCGTTGGTTTTAACGTGCTGGTTGGTGGTGGTCTTGCTATGACTCACGGCGATACAGCGACTTATCCTCGTAAAGCAGATGATTTTGGTTTTATACCGCTTGAGCATACGTTAAAAATTGCTGAGCACGTGGTATCTGTACAGCGTGATTGGGGTAACCGCTCAAACCGTAAAAATGCAAAGACTAAGTACACATTAGATCGTGTTGGTGCAGATGTATTTAAAGCAGAAGTAGAAAAACGCGCAGGAGTGACGTTTGCAGACAGTCGTCCGTATGAGTTTACTCATCGAGGTGACCGTATAGGTTGGGTTGAAGGCATTGATGGCAAGCATCATTTAACATTATTTATTCAAAGTGGTCGTATTTTAGATTATCCAGGTAAGCCACTTAAAACAGGTTGTCGTAAAATTGCTGAAGTTCACCAAGGTGATATGCGCATGACGGCAAACCAAAACTTGATCATTGCCGGTGTTCCAGCGGATCAAAAAGCAGTCATTGAAGAAATTGCTCGTAATCATGGCTTGATTGATGATAACGATTCAGAGCAACGTAAAAATTCGATGGCCTGTGTGGCCTTGCCAACTTGTCCATTAGCCATGGCAGAAGCTGAGCGTTATTTACCAAGCTTAATTGAGAAGACAGAAGCTTTACTTGCTAAGCATGGTATTCCTAATGACAGCATAATCATGCGCGTTGTTGGCTGCCCGAATGGTTGTGGTCGTGCAATGTTGGCTGAGGCGGGTTTAGTTGGTAAAGGACCTGGTAAATATAACGTGTATCTAGGGGGCAACCTTGAAGGCACGCGCATTCCTAAGTTGTATTTAGAAAATGTCGGTGAAGATGTGTATTTAGAGGCCTTTGACAAATTAATAGGTCAATGGGCAAGCGAGCGTAATGACGGCGAATGTTTTGGTGACTTTGTGATCCGTAAAGGCATCGTCGCTGAAGTTAAAGTCTCAGTAACCGATTTCCACGCATAATTTAAAACCAGTGCAAAGCACTGGTTAAGGTTTGGAATTTACTATGAGTGAATTTAAAAACATATTACAGCTAGATAAAGAAAGCCAAGCAGCATTGCTTGCTGATGCTAACGGCGTATTGAAAGATATGAGTGCCGAGCAGCGTGTAGCGTGGGCGCTTGAGAATTTGCCTGATACACAGTTTTTATCATCAAGCTTTGGTATTCAAGCAGCGGTGATGTTGCATTTAGTAACCTCGCTAAAACCTGATATTCCTGTGGTACTTACCGATACGGGCTATTTGTTTCCAGAGACTTATCAGTTTATTGAGCAATTAACCGAACGTTTATCACTTAATTTAAAAGTGTATAAATCGCACCTTAGTCCAGCATGGCAAGAAGCTAAGTTTGGTAAATTGTGGGAGCAAGGTGAGGCGGGTATAAAGCAATATAATCAGCTTAATAAAGTTGAGCCTATGACCCGTGCTTTAAAAGAGATTGATGCAGGAACTTGGTTTAGTGGTTTACGCCGCGATCAAGCGTCTACGCGTGCTGACAAACAAATTGTTGAGATCAGCCGTGGTACAGTTAAAGTTTATCCAATTATTGAATGGACTAATCGTGATGTATATCAATATTTAACTAAGCATGATTTACCGTATCACCCGCTTTGGGAGCAAGGCTATGTGTCTATGGGTGATGTTCATACCACGCGTAAATTAGAGCCGGGCATGACCGAAGAAGAAACCCGCTTTTTTGGCTTAAACCGCGAGTGTGGCTTGCATATTGATGGTGATGGCATTTAGCCTCAAGCACAGCTCTATAACGATTATCGAAACGCAGCCTAGCTGCGTTTTCTATTTTTGACTACAATTAATCATTATAAATTCATGCTCACGTATTTTATGAAACCGTTTTGTGCAATTTTCTTTTGGCTTTTTTCTAGCAGCCTTTTTGCCGATAGCCTTCGCATTGCGTTACCCGATGAAGATTATCCCCCTTATCATTTTGTGGATGCGCAACATAAAGGTATTTTAAATGACGTCATTACATTATTTTCGACAACAACGGGCACTCAGATTGACTATACCTTCGTACCTGAAATGCGATCAGCAAAAATGGTGCAACGAGGTGAGGTTGATGCTCGGATGGAATCTGAAGTGTGGCTGTCTAGTCATGAGCCATATTATTGGAGTCAAGAAATTGTGCGAATCGAAGATGTAATGGTTGTTGCACAAGGTGCTAAACTTATTGATCTTCAGCAACTGGATAACCTAAAAAGTGGTGTTTTACTTGGCCGTTTTGGTTATGTTTATCCAACATTTGAGTTGTTAGTAAAGAATAAAGTATTACATCGTGAAAACTATTATTCAGATCTAGCTATGTTGCAAAGTTTGTATAGAGATACACATGCTGGTAGGCGTTTTGCTGTGATGTCGAGATCACAAATCGATTGGTATGTACGCCAGTATCCAGAATTATCTGCTTTGGTTGTCAGTAATGAAAACGTAGGTAAGGCGCCACTACAACTACAGTTTTCTTATAATTCTCGGGGTAAGAAATACGCAAAAGAATTTAATGATTTTTTACAGAGGTTGAAAGATAGTGGCGAGCTAGCTAGAATCATAGCTCGCTATCAATGATAGTGATGGAGATTTTTAACTCAAAGGATTGAAAATGAAGTACTTTTCGTATTTAGTAATTATGATATTGCTAATTAGTGTTGCAGCATTATTTTATTTACAACGCCCTGATGGTCAACCATGGTTAACGAGTGATGAAATAACTCGTCAATCTCGTGAGATAAAAGAGCAAGTCGTTGGATTATCTACTGACACGTTTGCTCACGCTGTTAAGACCGTCAGTGATACCAGCAAAAAAGTCGCCGCGTCAATCACTTCGAATAGTTCATCTGAGGCTATTGTCATTTATAAATGGCAAGATAAACAAGGACAGTGGCATTATTCAGATAACCCTAACCCTGATGGCAACAGCCAGCAAATGTTACTCGACCCGAGCGATATTACGGTTGTTGCAGCCGAAGATACCGCGATTCTCAAAGGTAGTGCTAAAGCAGCACCTGATATGCCGCTTACGCCAAGTGGGGTATATGACCCTTTAGTGATAAAAAAGCTATTTGAAGATGCAGAGCAGGCAAAGAGTGCGTTAGAGCAGCGCACAAAGGCGTTGGAAGCGGCTCAGTAATAAACCTTTTTACAGCTTTATGAGCGTTTTATTGTGTATGCTGATCGTGTTCGGCTTCCATTTTCATCAGCACAATCGTGAGATAAATTTTAGTCGGTAATGAACATAAAATTCCAACAGCAATAAAAACTGCACCGATCATAATGCTATGGATACTATTTTGTTGAGCAAAAATATCTGAAACTAGCAAATAATGCCCTGTTAAAATCAGTGTAATACCGAGAGCTATAAAAATTTTTAAAACTCTTATGATTTTTTGCTCTGTCATACTTTGCTCAGTCATAGAATGCACCTATTAGTGGTTAAGCTGAACTGAAGTTAATTAACAACATTAAGTATAGGTAATAAGTGGCGGGGTAGAATTGTTTTACATCAAAAAAAGAGGGCTAAGCAAATCAAATCTGCAAAGCCCTAACTCGTTATTAGTTACTGAGCATATTACGCAAGACGTATTGTAAAATGCCGCCGTGCTTGTAGTAATCCCACTCTTTAGGGGTATCGATTCGAACATCGGCGCTAAAGCTAACTTGTTTACCTTCGCTGTTGGTAGCAATCACGCTCACTTCTGCGGTTTTGTCATACAAGCCATCAATGTCAAATTGCTCTTGACCAGTCAAACCAAGGGATTCATGACTTTCACCATCTTTAAATTGTAGCGGTAATACACCCATACCAATTAGATTAGAGCGGTGAATGCGTTCATAGCTTTGTGCGATGACAGCTTTAACACCAAGTAATAGCGAGCCTTTTGCTGCCCAGTCGCGAGAAGAGCCAGTACCATATTCAGCACCTGCAAGTATAACTAATGGCGTGCCTTGTTGTTGATAAGCCATCGCCGCATCATAAATACTAGCAAGTTCATCCTCAGGTTGTGTGCGAGTTACACCACCTTCAGTGCCAGGGGCTAATAAGTTTTTCAATCTTACGTTAGCGAATGTACCGCGCATCATGACTTCGTGATTACCACGACGTGAACCGTAAGAGTTGAATTGTGCCTTCTCGACACCATGTTCTTGCAAGTAGAGACCGGCGGGGGCATCAGCTTTTATAGCTCCTGCTGGGGAGATATGGTCAGTAGTAACAGAGTCGCCAAGTTTTGCTAAACAGCGTGCGCCGTTAATTGCGGGGATCCCAGGTGGCTCTACTGTCATACCATCAAAAAAGGGCGCTTTTTTGATATAAGTGGAAGCGTCATTCCAATCATACAGTTTGCCATCGGGAATTTTAATTTGTTGCCAGCGATCATCACCCTTGTAGACATTACCATAACTTGAAGCAAACATTTCTTTAGTGACGGTTTTTTTCACTAGTTCATTTACTTCACTTACTGTAGGCCAGATGTTTTTTAGGTAAATATCGTTGCCGTTAGCATCTTGCGCCAATGGCTCGTTATACACATCTATATCAGTGCGTCCAGCAATTGCGTACGCAACAACCAATGGCGGTGAGGCTAAAAAGTTCATTTTTACATCTTGGTGAATACGTCCTTCAAAATTACGGTTACCTGATAAGATAGAACTGACTACCAGTTTATGCTTTTGGATCGCATCAGATATTTCATCCGCAAGTGGGCCTGAGTTACCGATACAGGTTGTGCAACCATAACCTACCAAGTTAAAGCCAAGAGCATCTAAATCATCCATTAGGCCTGCTCTTTCTAAGTAGTCAGTGACCACTTGTGAGCCTGGCGCCAGTGATGTTTTTACCCAAGGTTTTACACTAATTCCTAACTGACGCGCTTTTTGCGCTACTAAACCTGCGGCTAAAACCACGCTAGGGTTGGAGGTGTTAGTACAGCTAGTAATAGCTGCAATCACACACGCGCCATCTTTAAGCTCAAATTCTTGGTCTTTAAAATTAACCTTTGCAGCGCCCATAAATTGCGCTTCGTTGACTGGTTCGTCTGGGTTCGTGGCAGGACCTTCGCTTTCAATGCGTGCTTGTTGTTCGTCACTGTTATCACGTTTAGCTAAGCGCTCATCTTGAAAGGTTTTTAAATGCTTGGTAATGATGTCGCCAGCTTGATCTAATGCAATTCTGTCTTGTGGGCGTTTTGGCCCCGCTAGGCTTGGCACCACATCGCTGAGGTTTAACTCAAGTTTATCGGTGTAATTAGCCTCATCACCATCGTTACGCCATAGCCCTTGATGTTTGGCGTAGTCTTCAATCAGTTTTAGCTGCTCTTCATCACGATTAGTTAAGCGCAGGTAACTAATGGTTTCATCATCGATAGGGAAAATACCACAGGTTGCACCATATTCGGGGGCCATGTTTGCTATGGTTGCCCGATCGGCTAATGGTAGATCAGCAAGGCCATCACCATAAAATTCAACAAACTTACCCACTACACCATGTTTGCGCAGTATCTCTGTTACTGTAAGTACTAAATCGGTCGCAGTAGTGCCTTCAGCTAAACGGCCACTGAGCTTCATACCCACAACCTGTGGGATCAGTAAGCTAATAGGCTGACCCAGCATTGCAGCTTCGGCTTCAATGCCACCGACACCCCAACCAAGTACGCCCAGGCCATTGATCATAGTAGTATGAGAGTCAGTACCGACCAATGTGTCTGGGTAAGCAAATTTTTGGCCGTTGCGCTCTTCATTAAATACTACGCGGGCTAAATACTCTAAGTTAACTTGGTGAACAATACCGGTAGCGGGGGGGACTACTTTTAAATTATCAAAAGCGGTTTGACCCCAACGTAAAAACTCGTAGCGTTCTTTATTGCGCTCATATTCTAACTTAGCATTTAAATCAAACGAGCCATCATTACCATAGCCATCTACTTGAACAGAATGGTCAATGACTAGCTCAGCAGGCGAGAGTGGATTTATTTTTGCGGGATCGCCACCGAGTTTTTCCATAGCGTCGCGCATTGCGGCTAAATCAACGATTGCGGGTACACCTGTAAAGTCTTGCATAACTACACGCGCTGGCGTAAATGCTACTTCGGCGGTAGGTTTGGCTTGCGGATCCCACTCTAATAATGCATCGATATCTTGTGCTTTAATATTAACGCCATCTTCATTGCGCAATAGGTTTTCAAGTAGAATTTTCAACGAGAACGGCAATCGTTTGGCTTTATCGCCTAACCCTTGTAGTGAATGAATATGAAACTGCTCGCCATTAATTGTGAGCTGTTTTTGGGTATCAAAACTATTATTCATTATGTGCCCCTTTACTAAATTAAAATGAGTGGAAAAACCTCTAATGTTTATAGGTTTGCAAACTGCATACCAAGGTCGAATATTTAAAAGTGATGTGCTTTTTTTATACAGTTATTGTAGTAGAGATGCGATTTAAAGGTAAAAAATCAAGGGGAAGTTTTTATTGGGCCAAAACTAATATTGGCCCAAGTATGAATTAATTTAACCAGTGTTGCAGCTTGCCTCGATGGCTAAGGTGCAATAATAAAATCGCGATGATTATCACCAGCAGTGGCATAAAGACAGCACTTGCACCGAGTAGTTCGATACTGTTAATAATGATGAAATTATAAAATTGTTGGATCAAAATTGCGATTAAAGACAGCGTAAAACAGGTTCGTGCAACGGCTTTTTTAAGTAACAAAAAAATACAGCCTAATGTGCCACCAAAAACGGCTACAGCAAATGCCAAAGTTGCCCACAGAGGGGTATTTGAATAGGCAGCTTGTTGATCTGCAGGAAGTTTACTAATCATCTCAGGGGTCATAAGCAGCTGCATAATAAACGCAATCACCCCAAGTAAATTCCAAACTAATGCGGCCCAAGCAACGCTTTTAAGCCAGCTAGGAGCTGTTGAAGTCGTCATAAATATTTTCTAATTGTTATTGTTCAGAAAGTAATTAAAGACGACCTTAATACGTTTTACAAGTTAGGTTGGTGATTAACCAAATGAAATCGGACGACGGCCCGTTTTTTCATCTACTTTCGGCTTTTTAGTTCGTTTACGTTTGTTTTTAGGTTCCGCTGGTGTTTCTTGCACAGGGCTTTTTGCACTTTCAGATTGAGTATTTTCCACAGGGCGCTGTGCCGGTGTTGCATCTTCACTTAGCGTTAATTGAAATAACTCACCATCAAATTCAAGCACATCACCACTGTATAATTTTTTCCGTTTGATTGTACAAATTTCATGGTTAACACCCACATAACCTTCAGTGATGAGGTTTTTTGCTTGGCCGCCACCTTCAACTAAATCAAGAACTTTTAAAAGTTTACATAACTCAATCGGTTCTTCTTCTAATTCAATTTCAATGTATTCGTCGTTCATGTTTGATCTCATTAAGGTAGGGCATAGCCTGTAGTATAAAGGCTTAGCGCGAATTTTGCATCAAGCACTATAAAGTCTACTAGGGATTAAATAAATTTAATCAGGCACATTTTTGTATTTCTCGCTGCCTTTAAAAAAACTGCAGTAATTGCAGTGTAAGCTGCCCCCGTGAAATCTGGCTTGTTATTTGCCATAAGTGATGAAAATCAATAACCGCTAGATACAGTAACTTAAGTGCTAAGGCACTGACAATGGAGTAGAAGATGGGCGTAAGATTAGCAATGAGAAAAGAGTTAATGGGTTTGAATAACTCAGATATGTTAACTGCTGATGATGTCAGAGCGCACCTAACCGAACAGGTAAAACAACAGCCACATAATACGCAAAAAGGCTTTTCGGTAATTTCAAAGTTTAATGATAACCACAGCCAGTTGCTCAGTGGCGATAGCAACCGAGAGCGTTTACTGGAATTTCAACGTCATCGTTTATTTAAAGATGTGCTTTACACCAGGAAAAGCGTTGATGCTTGGCTAAATAGCCAAATAAATTAAGTTGCTATAATAGGGCACCTCTAATAGACTACACTTGTAATCATTTGGAGGTGCTATGCGAAATGGAATTTTAATTTGCATGTTGTTATTACTAACTGCGTGCCAGCAACCAACAGTATATGTATATACACAAGCGTTAACAGACATACAAACACAACAGCTAACAATACGCTTGCAGCAACAATCATTACCGTATCAGTTTATTCAATTACCAATCCCCAAAGAGTTTGCCGCTGCGACTCTATTAACTTCTGAAGATAAGCTACTTACAGCCGAAACCGAGCAGCTTGCTGGTATTATGCAAGCAATGGGTTATCAGCCACAGATAAACTATGTGTCGGCGGCTAATCATCATTATAGTAATGGCAATATTGGTTTTTACCTGCGTGGCGAGCATATTGAGCCGGGCTTTAATATGCCCAAGTTAATGCGCACAACCAACTGCTCAGAAGACAGATATAACAACTTACGGGTTACATTTAATGAAAACGTGGTTGCGTTTACATTACTTAATGGTGCGCGTACCCACTTAGAGTGGCAGTTTTATGAAAATTATTTGGTCATCAATTATAGAGATATTTCGCAGTCCTACACGCATTCAACTCCTTTGGTTGCAACACCATTTGGTGAAAAACCCTCAGATACATATCGTTATACTGCGCATGTTGAGAGCCCACAATGGTTAAACTGCTCGCTGCAAGTTGTGTATATGGATTAGCCGCGTGATTCGAGGTAGTGATTAAGTTTGGCTATACGCTCGCTCATACCTTCGATAATACGGTCTTTAATCTTTTCGCGGATCACATTGGGTAAACGGGTGAGTGATTCTGGGGTAATAGCTAATACGATGGTGTCGCTTTTAGCTCGAGCGCTGGTGCTACGCTCACGGTTGTTAATAAATGCACCTTCACCTATAAACTCACCAGGCTCAATAGTACCGAGATCAACTAGGTGACTGTGTTTGAAAACCGTAATAGCGCCACTTAAAATGATATAAAGGTGCTTATCATTATCAAATTGTTTGAATAAAAAACGATCTTTATTAATTAAATATAAATGGCTGAATGACTCAAGTAAAACTTGCCGCTCATTGAGGGTAAATTCTTTAAAAAAATTCAGCCGATTAATAATTTCCATCTGTTTTATCAGTGGAATATGTTCGATTAACTTCATTAAGAGCCAATAGTAAGATCTAATTAGTTAATATTGCGCTCTTTTAATTTACGGGTCAATGTATTGCGTCCCCAACCAATTTTAACGGCGGCTTCTTGTTTGTGACCAGCACAGTTAGCCAACGCCGTTTTTATTAAGCGAGTTTCTAGCTGCGCTTGAATATTTGGCCAAATATTTTCTTTACCTTGCTTTAGCTCCTGATTAAGCCACTGCTGGAATGAATCAAGCCAGTCACCTTCTTGTTGAGCTTCATCAATCTCTAAAATCTCAGGGGGTAAGTCTTGTTCACTGATCAGTTCACCTGGGGCCATGACAGTAAGCCAGCGGCAGGTGTTTTCGAGTTGACGAACATTACCTGGCCAGTTAAATAGGCGTAGTAAATCCGTGGCTTTAGAGCTGAGTACTTTACTTTCAACTTGTAAATCTTTTGCGCTTTTATGCAAAAAGTGTTGTGCTAACCGTTCAATATCTTCGGTGCGCTCACGCAGAGCAGGCAAACGTAGCCTTACCACGTTTAAGCGGTGGAATAAGTCGTCCCTAAATTTCCCTTGTTTGACCAAGTCTTCTAAATTTTGGTGGGTTGCAGCAATGATCCGCACATCGACCTTAATACTTTGATGACCACCAACACGGTAAAACTCGCCATCTGCCAATACGCGTAATAGCCGGGTTTGTACATCAAGCGGCATATCACCAATTTCATCTAAAAATAATGTACCGCCATTAGCTTGTTCAAAACGGCCTTTACGTACACTATCAGCGCCAGTAAAGGCGCCTTTTTCATGGCCGAACAATTCTGACTCAACTAACTCTTTAGGGATAGCTGCCATATTGAGGGCAATAAACTGGTTGTCTTTACGTGGGCTGTGATTGTGCAAGGCACTGGCTACCAATTCTTTACCGGTACCAGATTCACCATTGATCAACACACTCATGCTCGACGCTGAGAGTTTACCAATGGCACGAAACACTTCTTGCATGGCGGGTGCTTCACCAATGATATGAGCACTTTTTGGTGGTGCTTGTTTACGCTTGGTTTTTTTCGTTGAATTAGCACGACACGCACTCTCAACTAAAGACACCGCTTCATTTAAATCAAACGGTTTGGCGAGGTACTCAAATGCACCTTTTTGAAAGGCGTTAACTGCAGAGTCTAAATCAGAATGCGCAGTCATAATGATCACGGGAAGCCCTGGGTTTTGCTCCGCAATAAGTTCTAGTAGAGCCATCCCATCCATACCTGGCATTCTAACATCTGATACCAGCACGGTGGGCTGACTAAACTTTAATGCACTGAGCACATCTTGGGCATTAGCAAAACTTTCAACATTGAAACCTGCGCGTGCAAGTGCTTTTTCAAGCACAAAGCGAATCGATGCATCATCATCAACAAGCCAAACTGTTTTCATGCGAACTCCAAAAACCGATTAATCCACAAAAGGCAGATATATATTAAATTCTGTATGACCCGGCCAACTATCGCATTCGATATGGCCATTATGTTGATCGATCAAGGTTTGTGCAATCGAAAGGCCAAGTCCTGAACCACCTTCTTTATTAGTGATCATTGGGTAAAACAAGGTCTCTTTGATGCTAGGATCGATACCGGGTCCGTCATCTGATATTTGGATCAGCAAAGCTTTTTTAGGGGCTTTACCCGGGCGACGTTGTTGATGATTTATTCGCGTTTTAATTTTTATCACGCCACCACCAATTAACGCTTGTTGTGCATTACGAACAATATTAAGTACCACTTGCTGAATTTTACCTTGGTCAATAAATACATCTGGAATACTTGGATCATAATCTTTCTCCAAACTAATATTGGCGCAATTATCTAAAGTACTTAACTTAATTACAGACTCTAAGGTTTGATGAATATTACCGTATGATTTTTGTGGTAATTGATTCGGTCCTAACAATCTGTCAACCAGCTCCCTTAAGCGGTCGGCTTGCTCAATGATCAGTTCTGCACATTCATCCCGTTCATGCTGATCAACCTCATACTGCAATAATTGCGCCGCTCCGCGAATTCCGCCTAAAGGATTTTTAATTTCATGGGCAAGTCCCCTTATTAAGTTACGGGCCGCTTGATATTGATGCATTTGATTTGAAGCTTGGTCGTGACGAATTTCGTCGTCAGTTTGGCGGCATTCAAATAGGATGTAATACTCGTCTTGTAGTTTAACTCGGCGCGAACTGATCGCTAACTTAGCATGGCGAGAATCGATGAACACCACGTCAGCTCTATGCTGGTGGCAATCTACACCATCCATTAAAGAGTATTGCGCAATGCGTTTTAAGTCAATCGAATGGTAGTTAAACAGACTATCGAAGGGTTGGTTTAGAATACGCTTAGAGCCTAATCCTAAGAGCTCACTGGCACTATTATTAGCATAAATAAGCGTGAATTTTTGGTCCAGTAAGATCACTGCAGTTGAGAGATTTTGCCAAATGCTGGTGAGTAATTCAGGGTTAAAACTTTTATTATTGGGCATGGTTGCACCACTTTAGTGCGTTGATGATAGTTAGCAGCTTAGCACATAATTATTAAGCAAATTATTGTCTTTGTAATAAAGCTGAGTTATTTACAAAGATGAAGCTCTATGCATATAAAATGTACTTATGGGGCTAACAGAAACTACCGAGCCTTGCGGATCAAATAGCTTTACTTGTAAGGTGTGTTCGCCGCGATTTACATCACGAAGGGCAAAAGTACTGGTATTACTGGGTTCCGCAAATACTGCGCCATCAACGAGTAGCTGAATTTTAAAACCATTTTCAAAGCGCGGTGTGATCCGGCTCGTTACATACACGGAACCGCTATTCTCACGCACAGTGTCTTGGTCAGCAGGTGAAGAAATCGCTACTTTATAGCTCTTTGCAGCAACCGGTTGTTGCTCATCTAAGATACTCGTATCAATGGTTGGCATAGATAAAGTTTGGCTGGTGAGCTTTACCTCAGTCGCACCGACTTTAGGTGTATCAGAAAATACTAAAACGCCATTCTTGTCTTTCCAAGAATAAATTTTCTTATCACCACAGTAACTATAAAAGCTGGTTAAAATCAGCATTACTAGTAATAAAAGCGTTGTTTTCACTCTGTCACCTTGCATTTTTTGCACTAATAAAACTCTAGTAGAAAATGAGGACATTTGCCATAAAAAAAGCCCGTTGAACGGGCTTTTCGAGAACACATTAATTACCTACAACGAGGTAACTTTAACTACAGGTGATTAACAGCTGTAGTACATTTCGAACTCAACTGGATGAGTTGTCATGTTAAGCTTTTCAACTTCTTTAGATTTAAGTGCAATGTAAGCATCAATTAAATCGTTAGTGAATACACCACCTTGATTTAAGAACTCACGGTCTGCATCTAGTGCAGCTAGGGCTTCACCTAATGAAGATGCAACTGTTGGAATCTCTGCTGCTTCTTCTGCCGGTAAGTCGTATAAATCTTTATCCATTGCATCGCCAGGGTGGATCTTGTTTTTGATACCGTCAAGGCCAGCCATAAGCATTGCAGAGAATGCAAGGTATGGGTTAGCTGTTGGATCAGGGAAGCGTACTTCGATACGACGACCTTTTGCAGACGGAACCACTGGGATACGGATAGAAGCTGAACGGTTACGTGCAGAATATGCAAGCATAACTGGCGCTTCAAAGCCCGGTACTAAACGCTTATAAGAGTTAGTTGACGCATTTGCGAAAGCGTTGATTGCTTTAGCGTGCTTGATGATACCACCAATGTAGTAAAGCGCTTCTTCAGAAAGACCGCCGTACTTGTCACCTGCGAATAAGTTAACACCGTCTTTAGCTAAAGACTGGTGACAGTGCATACCTGAACCGTTATCACCAACAACAGGCTTAGGCATGAAGGTTGCAGTTTTACCATATAAGTGAGCCATGTTATGAATAACATATTTCATTTCTTGGATTTCATCTGCCTTTAATACCATAGTATTGAAGCGAGTAGCGATTTCGTTTTGACCTGCAGTTGCCACTTCGTGGTGGTGTGCTTCAACAACTTGACCTAGCTCTTCAAGAACTAAACACGTCGCTGAACGCCAATCTTGGAAATCATCAACTGGAGCAACTGGGAAATAACCGCCTTTAACACCTGGACGATGGCCAGTGTTACCGCCTTCATATTCTTTATCTGAGTTCCAAGCAGCTTGCTTAGAATCAATTTTATACATAGAACCTGACATGTCAGTTTTGTATTTAATGTCATCAAATACGAAAAACTCTGGCTCAGGGCCAAATAAAACGGTGTCAGCGATACCTGTAGAACGCATATATTCTTCAGCGCGCTTAGCAACTGAACGTGGGTCACGCTCATAACCTTGTAGTGTGCTAGGCTCAACCACGTCACAACGTAAGATTAAAGTAGCTTCTTCTGTAAAAGGGTCTAACTTAGCTGATTCAGCAACTGGTAGAAGTACCATGTCTGATTCGTTAATGCCTTTCCAACCAGCAATTGAAGAACCATCGAACATTTTGCCGTCTTCAAAGAAGTCTTCATCTACTTGATGATGAGGAATAGAAACATGTTGTTCTTTACCTTTTGTGTCAGTAAAGCGTAAATCAACGAACTTAACGTCATTTTCTTTAATAAAATCTAAAACCGATTGTGACATGTGTCCTCCAACTGTTGGGTTTTATTATTGCTGCATAATTGCTTTTGCTTCTAGTAAGCGGCTTCCATGCCACATTTGTAATTCATTGTTTTTAATGGTTAAAAAATAACAGTGTTTGCTTCACTTATATGTTTTTGCACCAATATGGACATGTTTTGAGTTATTTTGGTGCATTGCTAATGTGGAACGCTATTCACTATTGATTAGTACATTTAATAGGCACTGCTATTTAGTTAACTTATCCATCAAATACTGCCAAATTATGACAACAATAGCTAGGAATGAGCTAAATAGTGCTAAATTAAAAAATTAAGTTAATGAAAATGTCATATATAAAACAGATACTTATTAGAACTATAAAGAAAGTTGTGAAATATATATTGGATAAACTTTCATCCATCTCATTAATAAGGGATAATATGCGCCCTTTTAAATCCTATGCTGGGACATCTCGTGAAAACGCAGGTGAGTGCGTAGATCTTGCAGGATCAATGAGAATTAATTTCTCTGAGTAAAAATATGAGCATCGAAAAGTTAAGAAATATAGCGATTATCGCGCACGTTGACCATGGTAAAACAACACTGGTTGACAAACTACTTGAGCAATCAGGTACATTAGAAACACGCGGCGGTAACGAAGAGCGTGTGATGGACTCAAACGACATTGAGAAAGAACGTGGTATTACCATTTTGGCGAAAAACACCGCTATCTCATGGAATGACTACCATATCAATATCGTAGATACCCCTGGACACGCCGACTTCGGTGGTGAAGTTGAACGCGTACTTTCGATGGCTGACTCAGTATTATTACTTGTTGATGCTCAAGAAGGTCCAATGCCACAAACGCGTTTCGTAACGCAAAAGGCATTCGCGCAAGGCTTAAAGCCAATTGTCGTGATCAACAAAATTGATAAGCCAGGTGCACGTCCTGATTGGGTTATGGATCAAATCTTTGATTTATTCGACAATCTAGGTGCAACCGATGAACAACTAGACTTTAAAGTAATCTATGCGTCAGCTATCAACGGTTGGGCAACACTAGATTTAGACGAGCCATCAGACAACATGGAACCTATGTTCAAGATGATCGTTGATGAAGTATCACCACCGGATGCAGATCCTGAAGGTGCTTTCCAAATGCAGATCTCTCAACTTGATTACAACTCTTATGTTGGTGTAATCGGTGTTGGTCGTATCAAACGTGGTTCTGTATCTCCTAACCAACAAGTGACTATTATTAGTGCTGATGGCACTAAGCGTAATGGTAAAATTGGTTCAGTACAAAGTTACTTAGGTTTAGAGCGTGTTGAAACAGACAAGGCTTATGCTGGTAATATCGTTACAGTAACGGGTATTGGCGAGCTTAAGATTTCTGATACTGTTTGTTGTCCTAACAACGTTGAAGCATTACCACCATTAAGTGTTGATGAGCCGACAGTAACAATGACGTTCTCTGTTAATAACTCTCCTTTCTGTGGTAAAGAAGGTAAGTTTGTAACATCACGTAATATTCGTGAGCGTTTAGACAAAGAATTAGTTCACAACGTAGCACTTCGTGTTCAAGATACTGATAACCCAGATAGCTTCCGCGTATCGGGTCGTGGTGAATTACACTTAGGTATCTTAATCGAGAACATGCGTCGTGAAGGTTACGAGTTAGCAGTATCTCGTCCAGAAGTAATCTTACGTACTGTTGATGGTGTGTTAGAAGAACCGTATGAAACACTAACAATTGACTGTCAAGAAGAGCACCAAGGTTCTATCATGGAGCAAATTGGTCTTCGTAAAGGTGAGCTTACTGATATGGCACCAGATGGTAAAGGCCGTATGCGTATGGACTTTATGATCCCAAGTCGTGGTTTAATCGGTTTCCAAACTGAATTCATGACCTTAACGTCAGGTTCTGGTTTACTTTACCACACGTTCGATCACTACGGTCCGCACAAAGGTGGCGAGCTAGGTGTTCGTAAGAACGGCGTAATGATTGCAAACGCAACAGGTAAAGCTCTTACTAACGCATTGTTTAACTTACAAGAGCGCGGCCGTTTATTCATCGGTCACGGTGTTGAAGTTTACGAAGGTATGGTTATCGGTATTCATAGCCGTGATAACGACCTTACAGTTAATGCGCTTAAAGGTAAGCAACTAACAAACGTTCGTGCATCTGGAACTGATGAAGCACAAACATTAACACCTGCACTTAACTATACACTTGAGCAAGCGCTTGAGTTTATTGCTGATGACGAGTTAGTAGAAGTAACACCGCTAAATATCCGTATTCGTAAGCGTCACTTAACTGAAAGTGAGCGTAAACGTGCGGGTCGTGCAGCAAAATAAAGCGTAATCTTTTTAGATAAACGCATTGAAAAGCCGCGGTATTGCAAAATACAGCGGCTTTTTTGTGGGTGAAAACAAAAGAGCTGTAAGCTATAAGCGGTCAGCGGTCAGCGGTCAGCGGTCAGCTGTCAGATTAGAACCGGTGCAATGGGTTCGATACTGTTAGACAGTTTTTTTAATGGTGGACCCATAAATGGTATTTAGTTATTGTAAAAGCTATATTTAATACGAGTGAGTGAGCTAGTGTGAATACTGAAAATGAAGTTAAGGCAAAACTAGAGATAGAACATATTGCCGAGCTGCAAAAGTATAAAGATGAATTTGAAAAACTAGGCAAAAATGATTGGGGCTTGAAAGATCTTATATCAATTTTTTTACCATTTGTTTTGTTGTCAATCGCTAATAGCTTCTATGATATTGAAACTGAATTATTTCAAATTATATGTTTTATTTTTATGGTTTCTGCCATGGTGCAGGGCATGATTAGGGATCAAACTAAGAAAACAAATCGCAGGATTGATTTGCTTGTTAAAATTATTAAGTATGACCAAAAAGGCGGCTAAAATTAGCTCTGAATCAGGGCGTAGTGTTTCTTTATCTAAGCATAAACGTGTTTGAGAATTAAATAATCGATAATGCAAAGCCCCTGCTTTAGTTAAAAGGGTATTTTTTCGTTGGGCTTCGCTGCGCTCAACCCAACCTTGTCTCTTTCTTCACTTTTTCGGTAGTAAGGTGATTTTACCAAACACATCGGCATCGATATAGCCTAGGTTGCGGCTGCCGTTAACTGGCTGTACTTCGTGTGAGCCCATGAAATGCTCACGAGTTTCACTGCCGTCGTTATCGCAGTAGGCTAGCATAAAGCCGATTACTTGTTTTGCCGTTAATTTAAGTGGGGTGTTTTTAGCACCTTCTTGATAATCATTTGGGTAGAGCTTAATGGCCACTTCCCAAGTAATGTTATAAGGCGCGGTGGTGTTGCGTTGCCAGCGGCTAACTAAATGATCTGTATATAAATGGGGTTTTTTATCAGGCCCAAAATCGGCGGCTTGGTTATCAAGGCCAATGTGATAGGCAAACGCAGTATGATTAAATTGATGGTTACCACCCGATGCGTCGCTATCGATGAATACTTCGAGAGCATCATCGTCCCAGTATTTATCGGTGGGATCTGGGTGTGTATCAATGAGTACATCATCAACAATATCGGCTTGTAAATAGAGGGTGTTTTCATCCCACAGTAGGCGATAGCGGCCTTTAAAATCGCTATCGGAGTCAGGCTGTGTACCATCCATTAAATGTGGCATGTCGTGCCAAGTAGCTTTATCCCATGCATTTTCTGCGACACCATCAATAATTATGGGGGTTGTTGTATGTTCTACATCAATTGCTATGGCGGCATTACTCATTAATAGGCTTAAAGTCAACGCGACTATTTTCATGGTATTCTCAAATTTTTACTTTGTTTATTGCTTAATAGTGACTGAAACAAAAATTGAAAACAACAGACATCATTTTCCAATATTAAATTGCCGAGAAAATAGGTCGTCGCTGAATACAATTTTTTACACTGCTTAGCGTAATTAACAGGTAAAGTGATAGCACGATCAGAGTTCATGCATATTAAAGGAATAATTTTGGCTAAAGTATTTTTATTGATTATGGTTGTTTTGTTATCTGGTTGCACTTCATCGCAAGTAATGAGCTCGGGGTGTGATTTTGTTGCTGGCAGTGTGCAAAGTCAGCAAAGGCAAGTACAGAACCACTCGCTTGATAGTTCAGATACAAACCAAGCAGCGAATATAATTAATGGCGTTTTTAGTATGATACTTGGGCCAATAAGCCGCTCACTCGGCGATGATGAGTGCAAAGCCGAGGAGCCATCGTCGGAATACCCAAGTATCCCTTTATAACGCGATACTTTCCCCTTCATTTAGAATATAAAGTGGTATCTGCGAGTCCATTTCAGTGTACATATGCAACAAGCGTAGCAGTGCCGAGTGGCTGCTGTGATCGCCCATCTTCCAACTTGAATTGCCATAGCCCCAAGGTATCATAACGTTGCAGTTAAGCTCTTGTGCACCCATTAGGGCGTCTTCTGGCGTAGTGTGTACATAGCGATACCATTTACCGTTTTCTTCATGATAATAAGACGCTATCGGCATTAAGCAAATATCAATGTCGCCATATTTTTGTTGAATATCGCTAAAGTGCTGTGAGTAGCCAGTGTCGCCAGCAAAGAATAATGTTTTACCATTTTGCTCAAGCAACCAGCCGTTCCATAAGTCTTTGTCGTTATCTTCGTAAATAAATGGCACTAACACTCGGCTACTAAAATGATGTGCAGGCAGGGCATGAATCGTTAAATCGTCAATGTTAGTTTTTGCATACCAAGCCATTTCACTAATGTTAAACCCACCAGTTGGGAAGTTATCAGCCATGCCAAGTGGCGTTAAATAGCGTGGCTGATTGCCAATTTCCTCAATGTCGGCTTTATTGAAATGATCGTAGTGAATATGAGAATACATGACGGCGTCCAGATTTTTAAGTTCACTGTCAGTAAGCCAGTCGCCAGGTTTGCGATAGAACCCAGAGGCAAGACGAAAGGCTAAGTCGACTGGGGAGTCAAATTGCTCTTTTACAGGATCAAATACGACTTGTTGACCATTGGGGGTTTTGATCATAAATCCGGCATGGCCGAGCCAGCGAACAGTGAAACCAGTATTAAGCTGTGGGTTTTCTTGTTGGCCTTGATATTGACAGTTTTCAGTTTCTGTTTCACAGATTAAGCTGGCATTTTTTGGGTAGCAATCATTCTCACAACTAACTGGGTAAGTTTTTTCGCCAGGGTAGAGGTTGTGATAGCGACCCGCTCGTTCACCATCTTGGTGCAGTGGCACAATAGTATCTGTACCGGCAATGATTTGTACATTATTCGCTGCGCTGCACGCGGTTAAGAGAGTTGAAGTGAAGATTAAAGAAAGAGTAGGTATTTTCATTATTAACTGTTTTTATTATTTGAATTAATAAAAGTGTACCAAAAATAGCGGATTAAAAAACACTTAAAAAGTAACAAAAAATAACAATAAAAAGCCTGCAAAATACAGGCTTAATGTATTCTTTGCTCGCCAACTCTGAGTTGGTTTACCCTGCTTTATTCATTTGCTCAATAAATTTATTTGAATCAGCAATCGACTTGTTCATGTCATCCATTAACACTTTGATATCGCGTTTAAGGTTAGTGAATTCACCTTGAATGGCCGATACAGCTTGTGCGTTAAGGTTATGCTTTAAATATAAGACATTGTCATGCAGTGATGACAGTACCGGTTCCATTTTACTTTCGGCATTACGCATTGAGCGTAACAGTTTGTCAAAATCACGTTTGGTTGCCGTGAGTTTTTTACTGCTTTCACGTTTAAGTGAGGCGTTGGTGTATTGCTCTAATTCGTCACCCCATTCTTCAAACAACGCTTCTGCGACATCTTCAACTTTGTTGATGTTGTTTGTCACGTCGCTCGCAGCTGCAAGGCTCGATTCGTAGTCATCGTTGAGTTGCTCATAAGCTGCTTGTAAATCACCACCATCAAAGTTTATTAGTGTAGTTAAGCGCTCTAAAGCAGATTGAAACTCTTCTTGTGATTCTTCTTGAGATTCTTTAGTTGCTTCAACACGGTCGACTAAAATATCGCGTTTGTGTACACCAACCGATTCCATGGCTGAGTAATATGCAGATTGGCAACCCGTTAAGGCAAGAGTTAAAGCGATAATTGGTGCGCCTAGCAAAGTAAGTTTTTTCATGGAGATCCCTTTTTAAATCCGTTATAGCTGTAAATTATGTGGTTGATTGCTATGATAATCAAAACAATTTTAGCAGAAAGTTAAATTTATGAATGAGAAAGTCGCGCATTATAAGCAACAAGCCATGTCATTTTTACGCCAGCAGCCTGGTTGGTGGATGCAGTATGTGAATCGTTGTATCGATGATCAAATAACTGTAAATGCGGGTTATTTAGCCTATGTGACGTTACTTTCGTTAGTGCCTTTAATCGCTGTAGGTGTGGCAATTTTCTCGGCTTTTCCGGGCTTTGAGGATACCCGAATAGCGATTGAAAACTTTTTGTTTGCTAATTTTATACCTACCTCATCAGATGTAATAAAAGAGCATATTACCTCTTTTGCTGGTAATGCGAATCAAATGACTGCTGTAGGTATTGGTTTTTTAGCTGCTGTTGCCCTGTTGCTTATCCGTAATGTTGATGCAACGTTAAACCGTATTTGGCGTATTAAAGCCAAGCGCCCGATGATGATTTCTTTCGCTGTTTACTGGATGGTATTGAGCTTGGGGCCGTTGTTATTGGGAGCCAGTATTGGTGTTACCTCGTATATCGTGTCTTTAGTGTCGTTTGCAGATCAAGGGATCCCTGGTTTTAGTGGCTTTTTACTAAAGCTTTTGCCGTATTTAATTTCCATGGCGGGCTTTATTTTGCTCTATACTCTAGTACCAAATACTCGGGTTTCATTTCGAGCTGCAATACCTGGAGCATTATTTGCGGCGTTATTATTTGAATTAACTAAGAAAGGCTTTGCGCTTTATATTAGTCATTTTCCATCGTATGAGGTGATTTACGGCGCAGTAGCAACGATCCCTATTTTGTTTGTATGGATTTATTTATCGTGGGTGGTTGTGTTGTTAGGGGCTGAATTTACGGTTTGTATTAGCCCTAAAGATATTGCCGATACCCCTGAGATTATTCTTGATGAAGAGGGCGATGCTAATTAACTAACTGCATCGCTCATAGGAGAGCAGCATTATGCAGTTATATCCGTCAATTACTCCATACCATGATTTTCATTTAAGCGTTGGTGATGGCCATCAGCTTCATATACAAGAATACGGTGAGCCTTGTGGCTTGCCGGTAGTAATTTGTCATGGCGGCCCTGGAGCGGGCTTACATGCGGATGATTGCCGTTTTTTTGATCCTACGCGTTATCGTATAATTTTGTATAGCCAACGTGGCTGCGGGCAATCTACTCCTCATTTAATTAATGCAAACACTACCGCAGAGCTTGTGGCAGATCTTGATTACTTACGTACTTATCTTGGGCTTGAAAAATGGGTGCTTAGCGGTGGCTCTTGGGGGGCAACCTTATGTTTACTGTATGCAATTGAGCATACACAGCATGTGCAGGGGCTTATTTTACGGGGTACATTTTTAGCTACTGCAGCCGATTTTGACTGGTTATATAGCCGTGCTGGCGGGGCTGCACACTTTTACCCTGAGTTGTATGCACGCTTTTCTCAAAATCTACCAGATGTGACGAGTATTCTTGCGTTTTATCAACAGCAATTAAATGATGATAATCAAATAAATGCTAATCACTTTGCTAAGTTATGGTGCCAGTGGGAAAGTGTACTGAGCCATGGAAAACAGCACCACCAATGGGGGTTGAGTTCACCGCAATTGGGCCTCAATATGGCGCGCTTGATGGTTCATTACTTTGCTGCACGGTGTTTTATTACTGATAACTTCATTAGCGAGCATTATAAAAAAATTAGTAAGGTTCCTGTTTGGTTTATACATGGCCGCCATGATTTAGTATGTCGATTTAATGCGGTGCAGCAATTAGCAGAGCAACTCAATGCACAGTTACTGATATTAGATGGTGTTGGGCATGGTGTTGATAATAATGTATATTTAGCGGCTGTACGGCGCGCAGCTGATCTAATGTGTATTAAATTATCGAGGCATAAATGCAAGGACTAATTCAGCGGGTTAAACACGCAAAAGTTGAAGTGGAAGGCCAAGTTATTGGTCAAATTGGGCAGGGGATCTTGCTATTATTGGGAGTTGAAAAACACGATGACAATAGCACTGCTGATAAGCTGCTACATAAGGTAAGTAACTACCGTATTTTTAGCGATGAAAGCGACAAAATGAACTTAAGCCTAAAAGATATTCAAGGTGAATTATTAGTGGTATCGCAATTTACCTTAGCAGCAGATACTAAAAAAGGCATGCGGCCAAGTTTTTCTTCTGCAGCAACCCCTACTCAAGCAAATGAGCTTTATGAGTATTTTGTTAGCCAAGCAAAAGCGGCTGGGGTGGTTGTTGCAACGGGGCAGTTTGCTGCGGATATGCAGGTGAGTTTATGCAATGATGGGCCTGTGACATTTAATTTAGCCGTGTAACGTACTCTGTTTAAATAAACGTTATTTTTTGATCATTACTATATGGTTTGCGTAACCTGGGATTTTCTCAATACTCGGAATTTTACCAAACGTGGTGATCAGTAAGTGTTCTAATTGTTTCAGTTGTGAATCATGTTGTGATAAAAAATTAATAAACAGGTAGCCGTTTTTAGCTAAGACACTACGTAATTTTTCATAAAAGCGATGTTTGTATAAAAACAGTGGCGCATCGAGTTGGCTAAACAAGTCAAGGATGATCCAACCATACTCTTGCCCTTGCTCAAGCACCGCTTCCGCATCAAAACAGCGCAAGTTTAAGGCATGGTCACCGCCAAAGAAACGTTTATAACAGTGAATGATATTGGGGTTTTTTTCTACCGACATCAGTTGGCAGTCAGGGTAAGTGTGTTGTAAGTAATTACGAATAGCCCCCCCGCCAAGTCCGAGTTCAAGCACTGATTTTGGTGCTGTAAGAGGTTGCCATAGTTGTGCTAAAAACTGTAGATGAGGGAACAGCAAGTGGCTCGGTCGGCTTTTTTCAACCACGGATTGTAAGGTTTCGTTGATCAATAGCCAACGTAATTGCTTATGTTGACGCACTTGAATGCAATCGGCGCCATATTTGTGCCAATAGAGTAGATGTCCGAGACGGTGACAATCTTCGATAAAGCTGTGCTTTACTGCCCCGTTGTCTTCAAAAAAATGTTCCATAGTTACATCAGCATAGCTGAGTCAATTTAAAGCGCCAGTCTGCATATCAATTTTTGTGATATACAGGTATTTTACTTTGCTCACCAAAGTCGTATTCCAAGTTTTTATCAGATGGAGTATGGTAGGTCGCAATAACAAATTACCGTATTCTGTTGATATTATTTTTAGCAGTAAGCGACAGCGTTTTATAGTACGGTATTAGCACAACAGGAGTGATTATGTTTCAGGTGACAACACCACAAAGTAGCGAAGATTGGCAAGCTTATTATCAATTACGTTGGCAAGTACTACGTGCGCCATGGAATGAGCCGCGTGGCTCGGAGCAGGACGATTTAGAGCAAGATGCTGAGCACCGCTTTATTAAAAATAAAGAAGGTGTTGTACTAGGTGTTGCACGGCTGCATTTTAATAATCAACAACAAGCCCAAGTACGTTATATGGCAGTTGCTGAAGGGAATCGTAACCAGCATATTGGTAGTCGTCTACTACATGAGCTTGAGAAAATAGCTTGGACCCAAGATGCCGATGAACTCGTTTTATTTGCTCGCGAGCGCGCGCTGGAGTTTTATAAGCGCCATGGTTATGAGCTTAAAGAAAAAGCGCATCTAGCTTATAACGATGTTCAACATTGGAAGATGGTGAAACAAAAACCGTCTGAGCCAGGTTGGTTCCGCCATCCTAATTGGACTCAAGTGCTACAGAATACGTGGCGCGAATCGATTCCAATTAGTGATGCGATGGGTATTAAAGTTGAAAGCTACACAGATTGGCAATTTACCACCAGTGCTGATCTTAATGCGAATTTAAACTTGCATAACACCATGTTTGCAGGCTCTATTTATAGTTTAGCGACGCTAACTGGCTGGGGGGCAACATACTTAGCACTTAAAGAAGCAGGCCTTGAAGGCAATATCGTATTGGCTGATGCAAATATTAAGTATTTAAAACCGCTGAATAATGAACCGCGTGGCAGTGTTGATTTAAGCGGCTGTAAAGGTAAATTAGCCGAGTTAGAGTCGGAAGGTAAGGCAAGCTATTTAGTGCCAGTAGAAATCTTTGATGGCAATGTGTTAGTCGCTGAATTTGAAGGTACGTTTAAAGTTATTAAGTGATAAAACAAGGCCAAGCATTAGCTTGGCCTTGTTTTTTACAGTAACTTATTTTTAAAGTAAATCAGTTAACAATATACCCACACCAATACGTTCAATATCAGCGTTATAATCAATTAAACTTTCACCGTAACCATTAAAGTATTGTGCATAGCCGCGTAATCGGCCCCATAAAGGAAATGACCAATCTAATTGAATTGCGCCGCGGTTATCCGAATTTAAGTTATTGCGAGTCATAAAGCTAAACTCATGGTCTTCGTAGCGGTATGCGCCAGAAAATTCAAAGTAACCCATATATTTATAGATATCTGGATTATCGTCACCTTTAGCCTGCAGTGGATTTTCTTTTTCATCTTCAGGAATGCGATACCAAGGCTTAAAGCTAAAAACAAATCCTTCATTCTCCCAAATAAAATCGGCATAAATACGATTCCATGAGCGAGAGTTAGGTTGGCTACGACCATTAGATTGGTGAACTAAACCGATTGCAATGGCCATTTCATCGCCCCACAGTACATTTTCCGGGTCTAGGTAGTTAACCCAAAAAATCTCAGGTTCATAATTGGTTTCACGAAATGGCGATGAAATATCATCATTATAGAATTGCCAAAATGATTGTAGAGTAAAGCCAAAGTAAATGGCTTGATCTTTATCTGCAAAGTCATTGTACAAAGGGACTTTAATCGACAATTGATATTTTATTTCTAAGTTATCGAGTGGCTCGCCATCGCTGTCCTCAGATAGTTCATTTAAGCTACTAAATGGCCTAGTATTAGGATTAGAAACATACGACAGCGGTAAAATGTAATTGCGTTTATGTGGGGTGATCACATTGCGATTTTTTTGGCTGACTTCTTCACGCGCTTTGCGTTTATCCAGTGCTGTTACTTGCTTACTTTCCTCTAATGATGAGCATTTTTCGCGTAATTGCGCTAGTGTCATTTCGTCAGAGCCGCCAATTGCCTCGTTTAAAATACATTGTTTTACCAGCTCAAGCTCATCATCTTGTTCGTTGGTTTTTGTTGCCGGTTCTGATTGCGCAAATGCGGTGCTTGATAATAGTGCAGTGAATAAGATCCCATAGTGCCAAGTCATTATTATTCCTTTGATAAAATCAAATAGAGAGTCGCTATTGTGTATTTCGAATAAATTAAAGTTAACTAATTTCAGTGTCATAGAAATATTGAAAATTGCGATTTTTACAATTTATCCACTATTGACTGTAACTGAATATCAGTGAATTGCTACTGAACTTACGTGATTGTGGCGCTTTTCGATCATAAATACAAAGAAAAAGCGGCCGAAGCCGCCTGTTCAATGCACGTTTTCCAATTGGATAATCGTGCTCTCACGCAATGAGAAGGGTTGAGCTTTCAATGGGAAGTAACTTAAAGCTCAAATACGTTGGTAAAAAACTTATATAGCTCAGTGCCTTGATTTACGCTTGCTGAAGCAAAGTGCAAAATTGCGATGGCATCGCAATCAAGTGTTAGTGTTTGCAAAGGTTGTTCACTTAAATAGCGCTCCATGCGTAGCACTTTAGCAATCGGCTCACCGGCTTTAATATACCCGCCTAGTGGCGCTATATACTCAACCATGCCGCCCATAGGCGCATAGTAAGCAAGGTAATCATTTAAATTACAGCCGTAGCGCTTCATCATTTTTGGTTGATACGGTGCATCGACGAATGCTTGTTTATAATTTAGATAACTTAAAATGCTATTTGCGTCATCGAGAGCGGCACTCAAATCAATTTTTTCTTGGCTGCCAAGCTCAACGGTAAACGCTTCAACCTGCACATTAAACTTACGGCCTTGCTTTGCTAATTCTTCAGTTAACTGCCACCACGGGCAAAAACTGGCTTCATCCATTGCACCATCAAAGTCGTTTGGAATAAACAATACGTGGGGAATATTAAAATAGCGGGCACTGTCTTTGGCGTAATCTGGGCAATACAAGTGCTGACTTGAGATTGGGCCGGTGTGTAAATCCAGAACGATATCAGCCTGATGAGCTAATTTTTGCAAATTCAGGGCAATACGTTTACCAGTGGTTAAACGGTAAGCTGGGCCCGTTAATAGCTGATCTATTTCATCGATAAGTGCTGCTTTAAAGGCGCTTTTTAAAGTCTGATCATCGGCATCCGCGTATTGCTCGGCAAACTCAGTTGCAAGCTTGCTAGTGCAGTGATACATGCGATTCCAATTAGTGCCGGTAATTGGATCAAAGCGACCAAGGGTAAATTCCCCTGATTTTTGATTACAACCAATGGGGTTAGCATACGGGACTAAGGTAATATCGCCTTTAAGTTTATGGTGTTTAAGTTGTTCGAGTAACTGGTAAATAACCGCATTACCCTGTACTTCTGCTCCATGCATGTTGGCTTGCACATACACACTTGGTCCGCTGCCATCGCCTTTTAAGCGATAAACAGGAATAGTGAGTGGCAGGCCGTTTGCAACTTCACCAACTACGATGTTTTCTTGGCTGATAGCTGTTGTAATACTCATATCAATTACCTTAAATAGTAGCTGGCATCTTCTGCTTGACGAATACAGTGAAGCTCACCGTTTTGTAAAACGTACTCGGCGGCAAGTTCATGGCATAAAAAGTACGGCATGCTTTCGGTAAAGCCGTACGCACCACATTGACTAAACACCAGCCAGTCGTGCTCGTTTAAATCATTGGGTAATTGGTGTTCACCCAAACAATCAAGTGCTGTGCACAGTGGGCCATACAAACTCATCGCTTGCGTTGTTGCGTTTGACTCACGCAATAGTCGCACAGGGAAGTCTTGGCTGGTTACCGCAGGGCGCAATAAGTGGTTTATTCCGCCACTTAAAATCACTTGCTGTTGACCATAATTAAGCTTGCTTTCAACCACTGGAGTTGCGTAATGACCACATTCACCAACAGCATAGCGGCCTAGTTCCATCCATAATTGTTCAACACCTGCATCACGCTTAATTTTTGCAAGCGCTGCTATTAATGCGTCCCAGCTTAGAGTAGGGGCATCTAATGTATAAGGAATGCCTAAACCACCACCTAAATCGAGTACTTTTAAATTGATATTTAAATCAGCTGCGAGTTGTTGTAATGGCGCGACCATTTGTGACCAAAGCTCGGCGAGTTTGTCACTGCTAAGCATATTACCCCATTGGAAAATATGCAGGCCGTCAAAGTTAAGTGCAGGGTAGTCATGAATGTAGAGTGCTTGCCATTCATCACAACCTAAGCCAAATGGCGTTAGGCTATCGCCACCCAGTGGGTTTTTTTCGCCCTCAGGCCAGCGTAATTGTACGCGTAGTAAAACCTGAAGCTGGCATTGTTGAGCAAGCGCCTGCTCATTTAGCCAGCGAACTTGATTGAGACTTTCGGCCACAAAAATACGTACGCCACGCTCAATAAAGTGTTTAATTTGTTTTGGGCTCTTTGCAGGCCCAGTGTTGAGCACGCGCTCGCTGTTAATACCTTGTGCTAGTACTTGCTCAAGTTCGCCTTTGCTTGCCACATCAAAATTAAAACCTGCGCTATCTAAGCTCTGTATCACTTTAGATAACGGGTTAGCTTTTACGGCATACCAAAGTTTTACTTCAGTTTGTGCCACTAAACGCGCTAAGTGCGTGTTTAGGGTATCAAGATCGTAAACAAAAAATGGTGTATCAAGCTGAGTTGATAACTCATCAATGGCGGTTTTAACTGGCGTGCTCAAAAAGGTCATTAACGTAAAACCTCTTCAAGAAGTAATGACGCATCACTTTGTTCATCACGGTATTTTACGATTAATGCGCATGACATGCTCAAGCCTTGTTCGCGCGCCCAGGCGTTAGATGCAGGACGAGAGCCAGGAATAACAATCGCGTATTCTGGAATTGGCTCGCCTTTATCTAGTTGACGCTCGTTAACACAGTCATAAACAGGAATAGTCGCTGATAAACGCACGCCCGGTGCAAGTACAGCGCCTTTTTTAACGACTACGCCTTCAACAATCACACAGCCTGCACCAATGAATGCATCGTCTTCTACCACAACTGGGCTTGCACCAATTGGCTCAAGTACGCCGCCTAATTGTACCGCTGCACTTAAATGCACATTTTTACCTACTTGCGCGCACGAACCTACTAAGGCGTGGCTATCAACCATAGTGCCTTCGTCAATAAATGCACCAATATTCACGTACGCTGGTGGCATAATGATCGTACCTTTAGCTACGTGCGCACCACGGCGTACACTTGAGCCACCAGGTACCATACGAACGCCAGCATCGGCTGTAAAACCTTGTGGTGCTAAATTGTGTTTATCAACAAATCCACCTGGGAATTCAGTATTAGTGCCGTTTTTAAACGCTTCTAAAATGCCCTGTTTAACGTCAACATTTGCATGCCATTGGCCGCTTTCGTCTTGTGTTGCTGCGCGTACTGCGCCCGATTCTAAATTATTTAATAGTTCTAACCAGCTCATTATAAAAACCTGTGTTTAATGCCAAGATAAAATGGTGTTGTTTGCATGACTGATGCAATCAGTTTGTGTTAACTCAAGATGCGTTAAAGGCGGACGTAAATACGGGCTACGAATACGCCCTTGTAAATGCATCAATACTTTAACGGGAATAGGGTTTGCCACGGCAAACAAGCTTTGAATCGCTTGAGACCAGTCGGCAAATAAATTGGGGTGTTGACCGCTAAGGCTACGTCTCACAAATTCATGGGTTTGCTCAGGCCATGCATTGGCAGCAACTGACACTAAGCCTTTCGCGCCTGCTTGTGCAAAGTAAGGCATTAGCGCGTCATCACCACTAAAGATTGCTAAATCAGGGGCTACTTTTCTAAAGCCTTCAAATTTGGCTATGTCGCCACTGGCTTCTTTCAGTGCCCATAAATTTTTATGATCTTTTAAATTACTGATGACCTCAGGAGGGATCGCAACGGCGCTACGCCCTGGCACGTTATAAAGCATACAAGGGTGCTTACTGGCATTGAGCAGGCTTTCAAACCAATGAGTTTGACCAACTACACCTGGTTTTGCATACACAGGAGAGCCAAGTAAATAGCCGTGAATAGGAAGTTGATTGCAGTATTCAACCCACGCAATTTGTTGCTTTAGGTTCATACCGCCAACGGCAACCATCAGTGGCACGGTTGGTGCTAATTGGCATACGTGCTCAACAATCGCTTGCTGCTCTTTTAATGTTAAGGCAAGACCTTCTCCGGTGCTGCCAAGTAGTAATATACCATTGTTAGCTGCTTGTTGTTGTGCAACTAACTGGTTAAGTACGCCATAGTCGACGTCGCCTGCATCTGTAAAAGGGGTGACAAGCGCGGTCCATAATGGGTAGTTGTTTAAATTAAAGTTGTTGATCATCTCTCACGAACTTATAAATTATTCGAAGAGTTAAGGAAGCTTTTATGATTGGAGCCGCATTAACGTCGTTCGAACTAATAATTCGAAGAGCGAATGGGCTTAATACAATAGGGCGCAATGGCCTTATTATGCTAAGACCAGAAGCTCTCCACCAAACAAATTAACAGCGTTGCTGTTATTGGTGACAGTCGCTGGGATTCAACCCAGTCGCCCGAAATAACCCTTCACAAAAAGTGTTACTTCTCGGCGTTAATTCCCCTCACGTATGATCATTGGAGTTTTGTGCTCCTCACATACGCTACCTGAATAACGCACCTCTTCTAGCCCACAGCGCAAGTTTTAAGAAAAACTCACACCTTAAATAGGGGTAATGACGGAGATTAAAGCATTTTAGCCGTCTAGGTGTCAAGGATGGATATTTTTAAGTTAATTTACCCTGCAATGTGCTCCTGACATTTTTTTACAACGTAAATAACGTTACAGTAAGCTTAATAACAGTAGTGGTAGTGAATGATGGAAAAGTTTCAAGATATATATCAACGAGCGGCACAGAGAAAAGGTGGCGAAGCAATGTTACAGCAATTGCTTGTGGCTCCAAAAACAGCAATACAATTACGGACTCTACCTGATGATGTATGGCTTGAAGAATTTACCCGCAAGGTTTTTCAAAGTGGTTTTTATTGGTCGGTGATCAACAATAAATGGGCTGGCTTTCGTGACGTTTTTTGGGACTTCAGTGTCGAAAAGTTACTCATGATGCCACCGGATATGCTCGAGCAAAAAGCCAGTGATGAGCGAATTGTGCGTAACTTTAAAAAAGTACAAACCATTCCACATAACGCTTATATGATCCATGATGTTGCCACAGAACATGGTAGTTTTAGTCAATTTATTGCCGATTGGCCAACAGACGACATAATTGGTTTGTGGGGATATTTAAAAAAGCACGGTGCACGTTTAGGGGGTAACACAGGACCTTATGCATTACGTGCTCTTGGTAAAGATACCTTTTTATTATCTCGTGACGTAGAAAGTTATTTGCGGGCGCATAAAATAATTGATGGTGGCCTACAAACTAAAAAGTCACTAGCTGCGGCGCAAGCATTTTTTAATGAGTTACAACAGCAAAGCGGTTTAAGTTTACAAGAGCTAAGCTTAATTCTCGCGTACAGCGTGGGTGATAACCGCGTTGGCATACAAACAACCCAAGCTTAAGGAATACCATGAAACTCGTTGCGCGCTATACCCAGATTGCAGATGATTTTGCAGTACCAGATTTTCCTAGTGTCGTTGCAGCACCCACATTATTGTTGTGGAACGATGTTTTAGCTCAACAGCTTAATATTGATGTGGCCTGCGCTGAACGTGCAGACATTTTTGCTGGTAATCAAAGTAACAGTAACATAGAACCTGTTGCACTGGGTTATTCTGGGCATCAGTTTGGTCATTTCTCACCGCGATTGGGAGATGGTCGCGCACACTTACTAGGGGCGGTGACAGATCAAGAGCAACAGCTATGGGACATTCAGTTGAAAGGTTCGGGCGCTACGCCATTTTCACGCGGTGGTGATGGCCGTTGTGCAATCGGTCCTGCTGTACGTGAGTATATAATGAGTGAAGCCATGCATGCACTCGGCGTACCCACTACACGTTGTTTGGCGGTTGTTGCCAGCGGCGAAACCGTCTACCGACAACCACCTCAGCCGGGAGCAATTGTAACCCGCGTTGCCAGCAGTCACATTCGAGTTGGCTCATTCCAGTATTTAGCCACACAAGGAGATGTTGCAGGTTTACGGGCCTTGGCTGATTTAGCCATTGAGCGACATTATCCTGAAATAACGACTTCTGGCGCTGAGCGCTATTTAGCATTTTTAGCTAAGGTTGTTGAAAAACAAATAGCCCTTGTGGTGAGTTGGATGCGAGTTGGTTTTATTCATGGCGTGATGAATACCGATAATACGCTAGTTAGCGGTGAAACCATTGATTACGGCCCTTGTGCGATGATGAATAAGTTTGATTTTGATACCGTATTTAGCTCTATAGACCGTCAAGGGCGTTATGCTTTTGGTCATCAGCCAAATATTGCAAATTGGAACTGTGCCCGTTTAGCCGAAAGTTTAATGCCTTTGATCAGTAGCGATGATGAGCAAGCGGTAGCCTTATTAAGCCCAATTATTAATGGCTTTGCTGAGCAGTTTAATCATGCATTTAGCCAAATGTGGGCGCAGAAGCTGGGACTTGATGGTGAGCAAGTAGGGGATAAAGAATTAGTTTCCGAGCTACTAACGTTGTTGAAAACGCACCAACTTGATTACACCAATACTTTTAATGCGTTGACGCAATCATTGCAAGGTAATAGTGATATACCTCAAGAGTTAACTACGTGGTCACAGAGTTGGTTACAAAGAACATCTACCGACAGCTACTTTATAATGAGTAAAGTGAATCCAAAATTGATCCCGCGCAATCATATTATTGAAGATATCTTACAAGATTTTACGCGGCAGCAGCACAGTCCCATATTGAACGAATATTTGCATGCATTGCAACAGCCATATCAATCCCAAGTAAAAGAGTCATGGACTTTAGCCCCTAAAAATGAACTAAATTATCAGACATTTTGTGGTACCTGATGACGCACCACGCTGAGTTAGTATATTCCTATTTATATCGCTCCTCACTGAAAGTAAGTCATTATTGTGAGGAGATATTTACTTTGCTTACTTTAGGCTGATTATTAACTGTTATTCATTAATCTTTCATAAGAAATAAATACGCTTCCTACTTGTTGATTTAAAATTAACCAATATAATACACGTGAGAGTTTTAAAATTTACACGCGTACTAAAGTGCGCTTATCACTGTAAATACTGACTATGGGAGGTTTTTTTAGTGTTATGTTTGGGTGATTTAGCTGTAGGTTAGGTAAAGTCTTTTATCTCGTCTATACTTATTACTGTTTGTATTAAAACCACTTTAGTTGACAAAAACACAATTCAAGCGTTTTCGTTAAGTAATGATTAACAAATCTCTTTGTACTCAGGTTAAATGTTAAGAGCTAGGGTCACTTAGCTACAATTTTAATTGTGAAAATGGGAAGGAAACAATGAAATTAAAATCACTTACTATTGCTGTAGCACTAGCTGCAACTAGCGCTTCAAGTTTCGCAGCCGATAAAGAAGGCTTTTATATAGGTGCATTCGGCGACTATTATGATGCATCATGGGAAAATGTCCGAGGCAGTGCAGGCACTAACGTTGATGATTCAACAGGTTGGGGGGCGGAAATCGGTTATCGTTTTAACGACTACTGGAGCGCACGTTTAGAATACGCTGATATGGATTTTGATATCTCAAGCTCAAACCCTGCGATGACTGCAACAAGTATGGACGGAAAACGTTACGGTATTGATGGCCTATACCATATCAATGGCGGCCCTTTCTACGGGATCTTTGGTTTGAAAAATCTTGATGTTGTAGATGAAGATTTAATGTTTGCTAATCTGGGTGCAGGTTACCAACATTATTTTACAGATAATTTTGCTTTTAATGCTGAAACTTCTCTATATCAAGGTCTTGACCGTGGCTACACAGATGTTGGTGCTAAATTAGGTCTTAGTTATATCTTTGGTGACCAAAGTCCAGCACCTGCGCCAGTAGAGCCAGCGCCAGTAGTGGCGGGTCCTATGGACAGTGATAATGATGGTGTTATCGATGCTGATGACCAATGTGCTAATACACCGACGACTGATGCCGTTGATGATAACGGTTGCACATTGTATGAAGATAAAGAAGTAACAATGGCATTGTTAGTTACATTCCCGCACGATGTTGCCGAAGTACCAAATGGCTATTTTGATGATATTGCTGATTTAGCCGCGTTTATGAAAGAAAACGATGGAACATCAGTTTTATTAGAAGGTCATGCTTCAGCTGTAGGTGATGCTGATTACAATATGCAATTATCTAAAAAACGTGCACAAGATGTAGCAGATGTACTAATTAAAGATGGCATCTCATCTGAAAGAGTATCTACTATTGGTTATGGTGAGGAGCGTTTGTTGAATACAGCAAACACACTTAAAGCTCACGCACAAAATCGCCGAGTAGAAGCTCAGGTTAAGAGTGTTGAACGAGTTAAAGTTCTTCGCAAATAATTTTATTTACTGAGCTAAAGTTGCTTTAACATTTTAACTCAGCAACTTTAGCTTTTAGAAAGTTGACTTGATTAACTCAAGTCGACTTTTTTTTGCTTTTAAAATACCTACCAATATTTACTTTTTGAGTAAACGGGCTAACACTGTATGATGTTACTCTTGACTACTTAATCATTTTTCGCTTTTAATTAAAGTGAATTTAAACTTGATTTAAAGTAATAAAGCCGTAAATAATTGTAGTATTCTTATTGTTAATCAATTAATTTGTCGAAGTTTGAAATGAGTTAAATAATTTTGAGAGCTCGCGAAATATCTAGCGAGTTAAGAATTGATATAGGTATTGTCGTATTTTGTGTTGTTCCAACCTATTGGACTTCACTATAAATTTCAGTTTCTATAGGCTTATTAAGTTTGGATTAATTGGTCATCATCTATCTTAGAGCGAGTTTGGCCAAATGGCCTTTAGGTATTTTTAATGGAAAGGAATGAAACATGAAACTTAAATCTCTTACTATTGCTTTAGCACTAGCTGCAACTAGCGCTTCAAGCTTCGCGGCTGAAAAAGAAGGCTTCTTTATCGGTGCTTTTGGCGATTACTATGATGCATCATGGGAAAATGTTCGTGGTAGTGCTGGTACTAATGTTGATGATTCAACGGGTTGGGGTGCTGAGCTAGGTTATCGTTTTAACGATTACTGGAGCGCACGTTTAGAATATGCAGATATGGATTTTGATATCTCAAGTTCAAACCCAGCTATGACTGCAACGAGCATGGACGGCGATCGTTTAGGTATTGATGGTCTTTACCACATTAACGGCGGCCCTTTCTATGGTATTTTTGGTCTTAAGCAATTAGACATTACTGAAAATTTAATGTTTGCTAACTTAGGTGCTGGTTATCAACACTATTTCACAGATAACTTTGCATTCAACGCTGAAGCTACAATGTACCAAGGACTTGACCGTGGTTACACTGATGTTGCTGGTAAGCTTGGTCTTAGCTATATTTTTGGTGAGCAAGGTTCATCAGCTCCAGTTGAAGCAGCTCCTACAGCAGCTGTTGTTCCAGTAGCTGTTGCTCCAGTTGACAGTGATGGCGATAACATCCCAGATGCAGACGACCAATGTGCAAACACACCAATGACTGACGCTGTAGATGGCACTGGTTGTACATTATATGAAGATCGTGAAGTAACTAAGAGCTTATTAATTACTTTCCCTAATAATACTTCTAAAGTATCGCAAAAATACTTAGATGATATTGATGCAGCGGTTGCATTCTTAAAAGAGTACCCAGGAACTGAAGTTCTTTTAGAAGGTCACACTTCTTCAGTGGGTAAAGCTGACTATAACAAATGGTTATCTAAAAAACGTGCTGACGCTGTTGCAGCTCGTCTTATTGAAGATGGTATTGATAAAAAACGTATCATTACTGTTGGTTTAGGCGAAGAGCGTCTTAAAAACCCTGCAAACACGGCTGAAGCGCATGCTGAGAACCGTCGTGTTGAAGCGCATGTAACTGTTATTGAACGCGTAAAAGTAGAGCGTTAATACTATCTTAAATTAAAAAAACCCAGCAATGCTGGGTTTTTTTATGCCTGATAATAACTGGGTTGTAATTAATATTCATGTGATTGGTGTTTTCCTTAATTAACATTCACATAATTTATAGTGAGTATTATGTTTTGCTTTACAGGATGGATTTTAATCTATACTTAAAAGCTTTATTATAAATCGTCAAAATACTTTCACGTCACCAAAGAGGGCTATATTGTGCTACAGGATTATCGTAAACACGTAGAAGAACGTGCCGAATTAGGTATCGTACCAGCGCCATTAGATGCTCAGCAAACAGCTGATCTTATTGAGCTAGTTAAAACTCCCCCGGCTGGTGAAGAAGAGTTTATTCTAAATTTACTGGTGAACCGTGTACCACCTGGTGTGGATGATGCAGCGTATATTAAAGCTGGCTTTTTAGCCGCAATTGCTAAAGGGGATGCATCGTCGCCGCTTATCTCAAAAGAAAAATCCGTAGAACTACTGGGTACAATGCTTGGTGGTTACAATATCGCCCCTCTGATTGATTTACTTGATGATGAGTCGCTTGCGCCAATCGCCGCTAAAGGCCTTGCTAATACCCTATTAATGTTTGATGCATTTTATGATGTTGAAGAGAAGGCCAAAGCAGGTAATAGCTTTGCTAAGCAAGTGATTGAATCATGGGCAGATGCACAGTGGTTTACTAGCAAGCCAGCTGTTGCTGAAAAAATTTCTGTGACTGTTTTTAAAGTAACCGGCGAGACAAACACTGATGATTTATCACCCGCACCGGATGCTTGGTCTCGTCCAGATATCCCTCTACATGCTTTAGCAATGTTAAAAATTGAACGCGACGGTATCAAACCAGATAAAGACGGTGAAGTCGGGCCAATTACGCAGCTAGAAGAATTAAAAGCAAAAGGCCTGCCCTTGGCGTATGTTGGTGATGTTGTTGGGACGGGCTCCTCCCGTAAGTCTGCCACTAACTCGGTGCTTTGGTTTATGGGTGATGATATTCCGTTTGTACCAAACAAGCGTGTTGGTGGTGTATGTTTAGGCAATAAAATAGCGCCAATCTTCTTTAATACGATGGAGGATTCTGGTGCGTTACCAATTGAGTTGAATGTTGATGAACTTAATATGGGTGAACAAATTGATATCTATCCATATGAAGGTGTTGTGAAGCGCTACGGTACAGATGAAGTGATCTCCACATTCGAACTTAAATCAGATGTCATTCTTGATGAGGTTCGTGCTGGTGGTCGGATCCCACTGATCATTGGTCGTGGCTTAACTGATAAAGCCCGTACCTCCCTTGGCTTAGGTGCAACGGATGTATTTAAAGTACCCGCTATCACTGAGCTGTCTGATAAAGGCTTTACACTTGCACAAAAAATGGTGGGTAAAGCATGTAACGTAACGGGCATTCGTCCTGGCCAATACTGCGAACCAAAAATGACCACGGTCGGTTCGCAAGATACTACCGGCCCGATGACACGGGATGAGCTTAAAGATCTTGCCTGTTTAGGCTTCTCAGCCGATTTAACTATGCAGTCTTTTTGTCATACATCAGCTTACCCTAAACCGATTGATGTTAACACGCATCATACACTACCCGATTTTATCATGAACCGTGGTGGCGTATCACTGCGTCCAGGAGATGGTGTAATTCACTCCTGGCTAAACCGTATGTTATTACCAGATACCGTAGGTACTGGTGGTGATTCACATACCCGATTCCCTCTAGGTATTTCATTTCCTGCAGGTTCCGGTGCTGTTGCATTTGCAGCCGCAACAGGCGTTATGCCTCTTGATATGCCTGAATCAATTCTGGTTCGATTTAAAGGTAAAATGCAAGCGGGTATTACGTTACGTGACCTTGTTCATGCAATCCCTTACTTTGCTATAAAAGAAGGTTTATTGACGGTTGAAAAGAAAGGTAAGATCAACGAGTTCTCTGGTCGTATTCTAGAAATTGAAGGGGTGGAGCATTTAACGGTTGAGCAAGCTTTTGAGTTATCAGATGCATCTGCAGAGCGTTCAGCCGCTGGTTGTACTGTTAAGCTCTCTAAAGAGTCGATTGCTGAGTATTTAGAATCAAACATTGTGATGCTTAAGTGGATGATCTCTGAAGGCTACGGTGATGTACGTACCATTGAGCGTCGCATTACAGCAATGCAACAATGGTTAGCAAATCCAGAGTTGATGGAAGCTGATGCAGATGCAGAATATAAACACGTCCTAGAAATCGACCTAGCCGATATCAAAGAGCCAATTTTGTGTGCACCAAATGATCCTGATGATGCACGTTTATTATCAAATGTTACCGGTGAGAAAATCGACGAAGTATTCATTGGTTCTTGTATGACTAACATTGGCCACTTCCGTGCGGCAGGTAAATTGCTTGATGGTTTTACTGGGCGTATTCCAACTCAATTGTGGGTTGCTCCACCAACTAAGATGGATAAAGACCAGCTTACCGATGAAGGTTATTACGGTATATTTGGTCGCGTAGGCGCTCGCATTGAAACGCCAGGGTGTTCATTGTGTATGGGTAACCAAGCGCGTGTTGCAGATAAGGCGACGGTGGTTTCTACTTCTACCCGCAACTTTCCAAATCGCTTAGGTAATGGCGCGAATGTATTTTTAGCCTCCGCTGAGCTTGCTGCTGTCGCGGCTATTTTAGGTAAGTTACCAACACCTGCTGAATATCAAGAATATGCTGCGAAAATTAATGCAACAGCAGCTGACACATACCGTTACTTAAACTTCCACCGCATGCCTGTTTACACTAAAAAAGCAGACAAAGTGATTATTCAACAGGCAGTTTAAACGCTTGTCTTTGTTAAAAAGCCCGTTTTACACGGGTTTTTTGTTAAGTCTACATTCATTTTCACTTGACTGATTATTCACTTAAGCTAAACTTTGTCTATAAATATTAACAAATGTTATTTGTTGTAACCAAGGATGGTACATGATTTCAGATTATCTTCCTTGCTTGCTGCATGTTTATAAATATCAATGTAGTGTAAGGTGAGAAAATGAAACTCTTCTTGTTGCCATCAATAATTTTATTTAGCGCATCAATTTATGCAACTCCAAACCCCTCATTTAGTGAAATACGCGTTGGCTTTGAAAGTGTTGGCTATAGTGAAACGTTAGGGGATGTTGCTGGTTTTGGTCAGTTAAGTCAGTCAATAGATGTAACTAATACAACGATTCGCCAAGTTTCTTATAGCGGTCTTAATGATGATTGGGGCTATTATATTGACTCCGCAACCACGTTTATTCCCGAAATAGAAACAGAAACCTGGAGTATGGGGGAGTTTGGCGCGGTACAAGAAAATGCGTTCAAAATTCGTTCTAGTGAAGTCGGTGCCAAAGCTGCGTATAACTTTAGTCAAGCTGTTCAGATAACAGCTGGAATTAAATTTTTCACTTCTAGCTTTACTCGTTCAAACTTTTCTTTTGTACAACCTGGCGCCGATGCGTTTGATCAAGCTCTAATGGCAATCTCTGATGATCCAAATAATCCTGCTCGTTATACCTTGCCAGGTATGGATGGTGGGCACACTGGGGCTCAGCAAGATTACACTTCAAATTTAAGCCCCGTTATTTCGGTATCAGAAGATCAAATGGGCATCTTATTAAGTTTAGGAGCTCGCTTTGACAGTCGTTTACAAGATAGCTTCAACAAATATAGTTGGTACGTTGAAGGTGAGGTAAGTTCACCTATGTATTCACAAATTCAAAATACCCAATTTGAAACCACAACTTTGACCGATAACTTTAATGGTTGGGGAGTCTTTGCAAGAGCTGGAATGCGTTATCAGGTGTTACAGCATGTTGCGATCATCGCAGGTATAGACGCAAATTATAAAACCAGAGACGTGGTAACCGAAAACTTAGCGAATGGTCAGCGTTTAAGAGTCCCTGAGGTTGAGTACACAAATATTGCGTATACATTCGGTGTGCAATGGAGCTACTAATGAAGAAAATATTACTAGCAACAATTATCGTAACTGTGGGCTTAACGGGTTGCAAAACCATCGAGTCAGTACAAAAAGATTTAGGCAGCATTACCTCTGGACTGACTGGTGAACAAGCAACACCTGAGCAATTACAACTGGCTTATGAAAAGGCTGAGCAAGCTTTTCAAGAAGCGTTAACAGCTTATAACTTAATAGATTCAGAATCTTTGGCTGATTTTGATGCAGAGAAAGTCGCTGAAGCTAAAAAGATTTGGCAAGTGCTTGATCGTGAGTTTGATGAATTAAGGTTGTCACCAGAGCATGCACTTGATAGTGCTTCATTATTTTCATCGGATACGGTTGCAGATGAAGTCATGGAGCAAAGTTTAGAGGTTATTAATTTAGTTACTGCTGCGAGTTTATCTAAAGAGCGAATTACGGCTGTATTGAAACCGGTAAGAGATGAATTTGCTGTACTTACTCAGATCGATGCCAAAATTCATTTTGAGAAGCGCTACGCTTTATTAGATGAGCAGCACCAAGAGTTAAAAGAGCTCCTCATAGATGGTAAAGAAGCGCAGGTAGAAAAGTATGTCCCACAGCTTTTAGAGCAGTTAACAGCATTAGAAAAAGACGCAGTGGTGCAGTTTTATTTTTCAGAACATATTAATAAAATCTATAGCTTAGCTAATTCAGATAAAGTCAGTGTGTTTCCTGTGGTGTATGGTGACGTAAAGAGCCAGCTAGCGGAAGGGCAAGCTTACGCTCAGAAAAATTACCGAGACTATGACAATATAAAAGTAGCCGCAGATCTTGTTGCCCATCAAATCGATCGTATAAATAGTCTGTTTAGTGAGTATACAGAGTTAAAAACAGCGTTAGGTAATAAAGAGATTGAGAGTGAGCTGCTTAAATTTGAAGCCGAGCTAGCCGAACTTACCGAAGCGGTAGGTTTAGGAGACTTAAGAAACCTTACCTTTTCAGAACAATTAAAAGAAGTTAAAAATAAATTATAAAGTTTTGATTTGAATACAAGCCATAGAACCTCTATGGTTTTTTTTAGTTATCGGGTGAGCGAACTAATTTACTGAACTTTATCCATTTAAAAGGGGAAAGAAAATGGATTTTTGCAACAGCAAACTACGCATTGGTTTATTTACGAGTGCACTACTTTTAACTGGCTGCGGAGGCGGCGGTGATGACAGCGGGGGCTCAACACCGCCTCCCCCAATTGATCCAGTCAATCAGAGCCCAACAGTTAGCATAACCGCGCCTGCAGAGACGATAGAGCAAGAGGCATTTACCCTCAATGCAGCTGCAAGTGATAGCGATGGGAGTATTGCTTCATATAGCTGGAGTCATGATGCAAGTATTGAGTTGACTAGCGATGGCCTGTCAGCAGCAAATGCGACGTTCACTTCTGCAGATATAACAGAAGATATAACAGTTAATTTTACAGTTACAGTAACAGATGATGATGGCGCTACAGCTTCAAAAACACAAGAAGTTGTAATTAAGCGTAAAGTGTCGAACGTTACCATTACAGGGGTAGTTACAGATGAGCCAATCGCTAATGCTGAACTTGAGATTGTTGTAGGGAATGAATCTTTTGCAACACAGGCAAATGCGAATGGTCGTTATACCCAAGAGTTAATTATCGACGAAGGTTCAGGCAAAAAACTGGTACGTGTAAAAGCTAAAGGCTTAGACTCATTAAACCCAGGTGTTGAGTTTGTGTCGCAATTAAGCTCGGTAGAAAAGCTACTTGAGCAAGCAGGTGATGATAACGTACTTGATAGTAATGATAACTTTGGTGTAAACATCACTAATGTTACAACGGCTGAATTTGCACTTTTAACACGTAACGGTGCTGAACCAACCACTACTGAAGAGCTTGACGCAGCTCTTTTAAATGTTGATGCGGATGAAAAAATTCAACTTGCGACCTTAATTAAAATCGTTGTTGATAACCCTGCTTATCAATTACCTGAAGGTGTAAATAGTACCCTGGAACTGGTTGCTGATGAAAATGTTGCTAAAACGTTTGAAGAGCAAGTTAATGAACAAGATCCACAGTTAATTGAAGAAACTAAAAAACAAATTAAAGAAGACGACGATCTTGTAACAGGTAGTAAGGAAGCATTAGTGGGTGAATTTATTATTAACTCACCCCGTTATTATAATAATCGCGCATTTCACTTAACACTATCAGCAGATGGTAATGGTCAACTTCATTCCAATACGAGCTCTAATGTAACGATGACTCAAGAGGGGGGGATTTACAATCTTGCACTAGCTAATGACGTGATTATTTATAAAGCTCATGCAGGAATGAGCAGCTCTGATCCTGAAGAAACGATGAAATTAAAAGCAATAAGTTTCCAAATCTTAGCTGAAAATGATGTGTTTAAGACCATAGAAGTGACACGTACAACACAAATCGAGACTCTTGATCAACAGACCGGTATTGTCACAACGAGCCCTGCAGAAGAGTATACTTATACCACTAATTTAATTAACAAATTTAAAACTATTGCTTTAACTGCCACAGAATTAACAGCAAATACTTGGCTCTTTCAAGCAGATGACAGCAGTTTTGATGGTACTACCGAGCGTGAAGAACCAGAGGAGTTACGCTTTTATACTGATGGTACAGGCGATGTAAACAATGACAGTAGTGAAAGTTTTAACTGGGTATTAGATGGCACCAAATTATCTGTTAGCTATGATGAAGATGGCGAAGTTGGTGTAATTGATTTTTGGTTTACCAAGACGTTATCGGCAGGCTACCAGCTGGTTGCTTTAGACACCAGCTCTGATGAGTCAGGTAACTCACTAACAGGTTTAATTGTTAAGCAGGCTGATGTAACGACTACCAATGAAGATCTTATAGGTCGTTGGCATGGCTTTGTTGGTACAGCGCAAAACTATGATCTTAATCTGCATAGTGATGGCACAGTAATGATAGGTCTGGGTTACACAGGCTATCAAGGTTACCTAGAAGATGGCGTGTTTATACGTAAGCGTTTTGTTTACAACAACCAGCTGGTAACTAGCTGTGAAGGTTTTGATAGTAGCTGTTACCTAGCGGATGATATGGTTCATGAGTTTATAAATATTGTTGATAATCAGTTTTATATATTAAGAACGCAATCCTCTTATGATCAGCAAGGTAATATTACTGAGCAAGTTCGTGCTATTTTAATCTATGAATACAGTGAAGACTTGTCGTATTCAGAGTTCACCGAAGAATTATTGGAAAACTACACTCAGTTTTATAGCCAAAATGGTAATACAGATCAGTTATACTCAAACTATACAGATCAAGGTATTGATTACACACTTGAAATTAATGGTGAACAATATACTGGGCTTGTATTCGATGATGGTGTATTAAGCTATGAGGTGGACGGCACAACCTGGTATTTCGAACTTGTTTCAGCTGATGAGAATGCGATTGTTGTTTGTCATTACCAACAAGGTAGTGAGTGTTCAGCAGCAACACAGATCAGCTATTTACCTAAGCGCCCTAAAGTAACACTTACTGCAAACTCCACAGGTAACGGTGAGTTATCACCGATAGTTCAAGACTCATTCACTTATCAAAATGTTGGTTTTGAAATACTGCCAGCAGAAGGCTACGTAGTAGATAGCATTACGGGGTGTGAAGGCTATATAGAAGGTAACCATTACATTGCATTTGCAAGTAACACTGATTGTGAAATTACAGCGACCTTTAAAGAGCAACAGCAAGTAGCGGGTAACTTCATAATTGGTAATCAAGATCTGTATTACGCAAGTGCTTATACAGTTGAGTTGCGTGAAGATAACACTGGCTCTTTAACCTATAACGGTAAAGTCGATGTTATTTGGAATGAAAATGTAGGTGGGGTAATAGAGATCACTCCACAGCAAGAGTTTATTCTTGGTGAATACCAAAATATAGAATACCCAGAGGGTTTTCCGGTTGAAGTGACTGTTAAAGATATAGCTACCAGCCTGAGATTAACCCCACTACCTGAAAAAGGTAGTAACTGGTATGAGTTAGATCGAAGCATTGAACACTATAAAAATGATGTTTTAGTTGAAGAATATACAAGCGCTTACGAGGTAACAAAAACAACTCTTGAGCAACGTTTAGCAATCACTGCTGATGACATCGTTGGTGAATGGTCTGTTGACCTTGTAGGTGAGGATACAGTTTACAAAGTTACGTTTAGTGATGATGGTACCGGTGTATCTCATGATATTAGTGATTTATCTGATGAGGGTTTTACTTGGCAAGTAACCGATAATACGATGGTGCTTAACTTTCCTGAAGATGGCGGAACTGAATCATTTTATATCACTAAAGATCTAAACGTAGGTTATCAGCTTGTCACCCAAGGCATATTTGAAGGAGAGTATTACACAGATACTGGCATTATGATTCGCCGTAACGAGCAACCGATTAGTGCCGATAATTTTGCTGGTCGCCATCAATTTAGAGATGGTCATGACATTGATACTCATTGGTCTGAAATTCAAGTTTACGATGATGGTGAGGTTTTCTTTACAGTCAGTACGAGTTCTTATCAGCAAGGGTTCGAAGACGGTCATTTAAAACGTGCGAGGTATATCGATACTACTAATGACGGTTGGCAAGTAGTGGATTGGTGTGATGTATCTTTAAATACTTGCTATCTCGATGGAGAGTTTAAGTACACGTTAGTGGCAATTGACGGTGAGCGTTACTATGTTGAGCGTACAACACATTTTTATGACGATAACAATCAAGCTACTGATTCAACTTCACACCTATACATTCATGATTACTCAAACTCAACTAAGGTTGATCAATTTTATGAGTATAATTTAGCCTTTGGCCTTTATCAAAATGATAGCAATGGCATTGCTCGCTGGTTTGTTACTTATGGTGATTACGATGAAGCCCTAGATAAACAATATTATACTTTCCAGCTTGATGACGCTGACCCAGTAAATGTTGAGTTAGTGGATGGCAAACTGGAGTTAATACTTGATGGTCAAGAAACGGTTATAGAGCTTATTGATAACAACCGCCGTGATATTACTTTCTGTAAATACTTAAAAGGTAATAGTTGCCTTGAAGAAGATAAAGTTTACTTATCGTTTGATGCTCCACAACATACTATTACAGTTAATAGTGATAGCAATGGTTCGCTTGGTGTCGGTGATGAGAGCTTTGTAAGGCATGGTTCATCGTGGTGGACGTCAATTGACCCTAACCCAGGTTATGTACTTAATACTATTTCTGGGTGTGATGGTTTTATAGAAGACGATGGCTATCGAGTTTCATCCGTTACGGAAAGCTGCCAAATCGATGTAACCTTTAAAGAGTTTGTCCCATTATCTATTCAGGCAAATGTTACCGATCCTGCGCTTGCTATGTGTGTTGATAATTCTGGGAAAACTAATTTAGAGAGTGTTACAGAGTTAAATTGCCAATATGAAGGTTATGGTGAAATTACAGCGCTGGCTGGACTGGAAGCATTTACAAACATAGAAAGTATAGGTCTTAGTAATGTAAATGTAGGCGAAAACCTCAATTTAACCAATCTGCCTTTACTACGTCAGCTTTCAATTAATGATAGCCAAGTAAGTACAATTGAGGTTGCAGATCCTTCTTTAATTGAAGTGTTGAAATTAAATGCAATTGGGTTAACAACATTCGATCTTAGTCGTTATGTTAATTTACTAGAGCTTGATTTAAGTAATAACAAGCTTACCCAGCTAGATGTTAGCGCGAACCCATTAATTGCTCATCTATGGGTAAGTAATAATGAACTTGTAGAGTTGGATCTTAGTAATCAGCTTTCATTGGTTCAACTTGGTGCTTGGACTAATAACATAAGTGTATTATCCATCGCCAGCACCGATAATTTGATTCATCTTGATGTGGAGTACAATGCCTTAACAACCTTAAATGTTAGTGATAAAGCTAATTTAGAAGTTCTTTGGGTGAACAGTAATCCACTAAGTTCATTGGATTTAACTCAGAATACTAAGTTACGGAGGCTTTTCGCGAACTCTTTAGAATTAAATGAGTTAAATTTATCAAATAATCTTGAATTGGAATTTTTAGACATTAGTTACAGTTATGGCTTAGCTGGACTAAATCTAAGTCATCTTGAAGATCTATATACTCTACGTATCGACGGATTAGACTCAAGCTTAATTAGTAATGAACAGTTCCCACATATTAGGAGGTTAGAATTTAACAACGCGGATTTAACTTCATTTGATACAAGTGGTCTAATTAATTTAAGAGAGTTATTCTTGCAAGGTAATCAGTTTACTTTAAGTGAGCAAATAAATATTGCCTCGCCATCACAACTGATATCAGTGGGTTTAGGCAACAACCAACAATTAAGTTCATTTGACACTAGTTTGTTTATAAACTTAGAGTCCGCATATTTGGACAGTACGAATATAGCAAATATCGATTTTTCAAATAATACAGCTTTAACTGAGGTAAGGCTCAGTAACTCGAATTTATCGACGATTACAGGGGTTGATTTTATTGCTGAAAAATCAGCTATATTAGAGTTTCATAATAATCCATTAAGTAATGAAACCGTTAACTATTTGGAAGATTTGCGTAATAACCAAGATTATTACAACATTTATTATAGTCAAGTTTATGCTGTAAATGTTGTTGTTTCGGGTAATGGTGTGGTAAGTGAGAATAGTTTTACACTAGGAGATAATGAAACTCGTGGTCTGAGTCTATATCCAGATGAAGGTTATGAAGTTGATTCTGCCTCAGGTTGTAATGGTACTTGGCACTCAGCTGACTATTATGAAGTAGGTCCAATCACAGAGTCGTGTGAAGTAAATGTTGAGTTTGTAGAGACAACACCTTAAGTTTATTGAATACCTTTTATAGATGAGAAAACGACCACGCCATGTGGTCGTTTTCATTTTTAAATTAAAAATTCAATAAAACTCACTTTTAGATCTTAATTTTATACATTTAGCTGCCTTTAACCAAATAAAGACGCAAAAAATTCTATCTATTTGCATTAAAATCCCACCAATATTTATGAGTTAGTCTCTTATTTTTTAGGTGATATTTTATGACAGCATTAAACAACCAGAACCTATTACAACTTCGTTTTGTAAACCAAGCTCATATCGAGGCGGTAAAGCCATCGTTTGCCAATCTTCCGGCTAATCCGTACGCTGATGGTGCATTTCGTAAACGCCGCTATTCAGTGATCAAAGCACAAGGTGGCGAGCTAAAATTACAAGCCACTAAAGCCTTTGTACAAGATGATTCAATCAATACCTTTCAAGGTAATGTTGAGCGTACGTATGAAAACTTAGAGCAAGGCTTACTACAAAGTGAAGGGATGAAAAGTATCGTTAATGAATTTCGTGCAATTACAGGGATAGATGAAGACCGTGATATTGAAATTCACCAATTTAGAATGCTCGCAATCGACAGCGATACACCACCTGCACCAGAGGGTATTCACCAAGATGGTTTTGATCACGTGTGTATTTGTGGTGTATCTCACGAAAACTTAGAAGGCGGTGAACTGTTGGTTTATGAAAACAAACAAGCTGAGCCATGTTTTAAAATGGAAATTAAAGACGGTATGTTTGCACTTATTAATGACCGCGAAGTATGGCATAACGCCACACCGATGAATAAAATTGATGCAAGTAAAGACGGTTACCTAGACTGCTTTGTATTAACGGCTTAAGGAATGGCAATGAATTTAACTAAACTTCGCCGTCAATTTCCGGCATTAATGCAGCAAGTTGCGGGTAAATCGCCAATATTTTTAGATGGCCCGGGTGGCTCGCAAGTGCCGCAGCAAGTGCTCAGTGCAATGTCGGCTTATTTAGGCTATTACAATTCGAATTTAGGTGGCGCGTTTTTCTCAAGCGATAAAACCGTTGAGCTAATGGCTAATGCGCGTCAAGCAGCGGCTGATTTACTTAATTCACCATCGCGCGAGCAAATTGTATTTGGCGCGAATATGACCAGCCTTACGTTTAGCTTTAGTCGTGCGATTTCTCGTAATTGGCAAGCGGGTGATGAAATCATCGTGACTAATGCTGATCACTACTCAAATGTATCCTCTTGGCAGCAAGCAGCTGAAGATAAAGGCGTGAAGGTTAATACTGTATTGATTAACGAAGCTGATTGCAGCTTAGATTTAGCGCATTTTGCAAGCTTACTTAATCAAAATACCAAGCTTGTTGCTGTGACTTATGCGTCAAACACCACAGGATCTATTAACGATATCCAGCGTATTGTTGCCATGGCTCATGAAGTGGGTGCATTGGTTTATGTTGACGCAGTGCATTATGCACCTCATGAGCTGGTGGATGCACAAGCGTTAGATTGTGACTTCTTAGCCTGCTCTGCCTATAAGTTCTTCGGCCCTCACTTAGGCATGGTTTACGGTAAGCGTGAACATCTTGAAGGATTTACACCTTATAAAGTGGAACCTGCAAAAGATGCAATCCCAGGTCGTTGGGAAACGGGCACGCAAAGTTTTGAAGCACTAGCAGGTCTGATTGCGGCTGTGGACTATATCGCAGATATTAGTGAGCTTGATGATAGCCATTCACGACGTGATAAGTTAGCCGCAGCATTTACGAAAACAAAGCAACATGAAATGGCCTTAAGTGAGCACTTCCTAACTCGCTTAGTTAACTACCCTAAGATCAGGTTATTTGGAATTGATGATTTAGAGCGTCTATCACAGCGTACCCCAACCTTTGCTTTGACCTTTGAAGGACTGGAGCCGCGTCAGGTTTCTGAGTTTTTAGGTAAACAACACATTTGTGTGTGGGATGGTAATTTTTACGCCCAAGGCTTATGTGAGCAATTAGGAGTGTTAGATAAAGGCGGCGTTGTGCGTATCGGTTGTATGCATTACAACACCATTGAAGAGCTCGATAAGCTGTTTGATTTGTTTGATCAATTATTTTAGAGCTATAAGTCATAAGCTGTAAGTTTTAAGCGGATCGAGTGCTTTTTAAGTGTTGACATAATAATTTGCAACGCTCAAATTTTGGCTTACCGCTTACCGC